>JAGOOX010000024.1 GCA_017992305.1 Minisyncoccota bacterium | reverse complement strand
TATCAGTATGAAGTTTACTTTGTATTATCGTGTGCTCAATGTTGGACGGGGGTTGTAGGGTAGCAACGTCGAATTAACGAGAAAAGTCAAAAAATTGTATTATAGATTAAGTTGTTGGAAACCAACACCATAGACGGTGATAGTCCGGTAATCGAAATAATATGAACTTTTTTGTTGCTATACCTGAGTAGCTCAGGACATGTAAAGCTTGAGCGAATCCACCGGGACTAACCGGTAAGGCTAAATATATTGAGAGATCGATAGTGAACAAGTACCGTGAGGGAAAGGTGAAAAGAACCCTGAAAAGGGAGTGAAATAGATCCTGAAACCATATGCTTACAAGGAGTCGGAGCGGACGCATTTATGTGTTCCGTCACGGCGTGCCTATTGAAGAATGAGCCAACGAGTTTATTTGTGTTGCTGGCTAAGTGGAAACCCCACGGAGCCTCAGGGAAACCAAGTGTTAATAGCGCGACAAATTAAGTAGTACAAATAAGACCCGAAGCCAAGTGAGCTACCCATGGGCAGGTTGAAGTGACTCGAAAGAGTTATGGAGGACCGAACCGGTGAGCCGTACAATACTCTCGGATGACCTGTGGGTTGGAGTGAAAAGCTAATCGAACTTGGTAATAGCTGGTTCTCGCCGAAATAGCTTTAGGGCTAGCGTACACTGTACCCTCTGGGGGTAGAGCACTGGAAGATTTTGATAGGGAGCAATCTCGCAAAATCTATCAAACTCCGAATACCAGAGACCAATTAGTGTGCAGTTAGACAGTGGGGGCTAAGCTCCACGTGTCAAAAGGGGAACAGCCCAGATCTCAGGTTAAGGTCCCTAAATCATAGTTAAGTGCATCTTAAGGAGGTAATATTTCTCAGACAATGAGGAGGTTGGCTTAGAAGCAGCCATCCTTTAAAGAAAGCGTAACAGCTCACTCATCAAGAGATTTTGCACCGAAAATAATCGGGGCTAAACTATGTACCGAAACTGAGGATTCGTGTTGATTTATCAACGACGACTGGTAGGCGAGTATTCGATTCTGCTGTGAAGGCAAAGGGGTGACCCATGCTGGAGCGTATCGAAGTAAGAATGTTGGCACAAGTAACCGCAAGGAGGGTGAGACCCCCTCCCGCCGAAAGATCAAGGTTTCCTTGGCAATGTCAATCAGCCAAGGGTTAGTCGGGCCTAAGGGGATGGTGAAAACCGAACTCGATGGACACATGGTTAATATTCCATGACTTTCTATATATGTGATGAAGGGACGAAGGGTTGTACCATTCGCTCATTATTGGATTTGAGTTTATGTTATGAGGATGTTTGGTAGGCAAATCCGCCAGACACTAATCCGAGTAAAGTATAAATGCCAGGGTTCGCCTTGGTAGATGAATGGGAGCACGCTTCCGAGAAAATCTTCTAAACTTTGTATATAGAAAACCGTACCGCAAACCGACACAGGTGATCAGGTCGAGTAGACCAAGGCGAACGAGTGAGTGATCTTCAAGGAACTCGGCAAAAAAGCAGCCGTAAGTTAGCAATAAGGCTTGCCACCCGCAAGGGTGGCCGCAGCGAAAGTTTCTCTGGCAACTGTTTATCAAAAACACAGCTCCCTGCGAACACGTAAGTGGATGTATAGGGGGTGACGCCTGACCAATGCTAGAAGGTTAAATATCGACGTTGCCATTCGCAAGAGTGGTGGTGATTGATACAAGCCCTAGTGAATGTCGGCCGTAACTATAACGGTCCTAAGGTAGCGAAGTACCTTGTCGGGTAAGTTCCGACGCGCACGAATGGCGTAATGACTGGAGAACTGTCTCGAAGATTAGCTCGGTGAAAATACAATACCGGTGAAGATGCCGGTTACCTGCAGATAGACGAAAAGACCCCGGAAGCTTTACTGCAACTTGATATTGAGCATATGTTAGTACTGCGTAGAATAGGTGGTAGAGGTTATGTGCATCCTTTTGGGGGTGTAATACTCGACAAGTGAAATACCACTCTGTATGTATGTATGTTCTAATTTCGACGGAAAAAACGTCGAGAGACAGTATCTGGTAGGTAGTTTGACTGGGGCGGTCTCCTCCTAAAGAGTAACGGAGGAATTTATTAAGGTCAGTTAGGCGCGTATGGAAATCGTGCCGATAGTGCAAGGGCATAAACTGGCTTAACTGTAAGAAGGACATTTCGAGCAGATGCGAAAGCAGAACCTAGTGAACCGACGGTACGTATTAGACGCGGCCGAAGATTAATGGATAGAAGCTACTCCGGGGATAACAGGCTAGTTCCGCCTAAGCGTCCATAGCGACGGCGGAGTTCGGCACCTCGATGTCGGCTCACCTTAACCTGGGGGTGGAGAAGCTCCCAAGGGTATGGCTGTTCGCCATTTAAAAAGGTACGCGAGCTGGGTTCAAACCGTTCAGTTTATGATGTGGTCTGTATGTAGAACAAAAAGTTTACTTTCTGTTCTACATACAGATCGTGTATCACGACCTGAACCCATTTGAATCCGAGGAGATGATTTAAGGAGAATCATCAAAAAGACATCAATCACGGCGGCCATGCATAGCGATATGTATGTGCGCATTCAACTTATATCGGTGAAACCCTTCGAGTTAAAAACTCTCAGGGTAACACCGAGGGAAGAGTCTTAAAAACTCACCCGTAGAGACTAAATGTTGAAGCACTCATTGAGTGTAAGTTATAGTCCGATCCCTTCAGTAATGAAGGTTCGATTATGTGTTTACGCAACATATAATAGAAGTAAAACGTAGATGCGTGAGACAGGTTGGTCTCCTATCTACTGCAGGCGTTGACTCTTGAGAAGATTCGTCCCTAGTACGAGAGGACCGGGATGAACTGACCTCTGGTGTACCAGCTCTTTTGCCAAAAGGATCGCTGGGTAGCTAAGTCGGGAATGGATAACCTCTGAAAGCATCTAAGAGGGAAGCCAACTTCAAGATGAGGAGTCGGTATGAGGACCCTAGGAGATTACTAGGTTGATAGGCATTAGGTGTAAGCATAGCAATATGTTCAGCCAAGATGTACTAATTGTCCCATTCCTATTAGGTAATGTGTAAATCATTACAATGTGTATTTAAATTTAAACAATTTAAATACAAAATATTTTCATAAACGTTATATATAATAATTCATAGTCTGATTCTAATGCAACACTGCTAAATAATTTATTTTATTTGGTAGTAAAATAATATCGAATACTTTGTGTTGGTGATTCATCGTAGGGGTCACACCTCTTCCCATTCCGAACAGAGTAGTTAAGCCTTATTGAGCCGATGATACTCGCTTTGCGGGGAAAGTAGGTTGTCGCCAGCACAAAGTATTCGATAACCGTACGCGTAATGCGTAGGGAATACAATTCAAAAGCCCCAAGGTGTTTACATCAAGGGGCTTTTGAATTTCCAAAATAACCTTGTTTTATAAGGGTTTTTGTGTGTTGACTTTTAGCATACAAAATGCTATAATTGTAGTGTATAAAAAAGTACATTTAAAAAAATGAAATATAAAATAAAAAAATTAAAAACACCAGCAATACAAATACTTGTATTTAATCTAATTTCTTGGCTGTTGATAATCCAAGTCTTTTGTAATCCCTGGGACGCAGAGGCTGGCTTGTCCATGTTTTACCTAATGGCCCTTTCAGCACTAATGTTTGTTATCTATAAAAAGATTACACTAAATGTAGGTATGTGGATGTTGCTAGTCATATTTGCAGGTTGTTTAATAGGAGTTATTACTTATGACTTATTTCATGCTAAAGATAAATTAGGCGTTTTGGGAATGGCACTGGGAGTATTCTTTCTAGCTACTGGAATTATTGTGGCGCAGATTACTGAATATTTATCAGGGATTTCAGTTATTGCAATACGCACTTTTTACAATAAACAAAAGACATAGTAAAAATCCTTATAAAAGCCCGCGCAGTTTGCGGGCTTTTTTATTTTTATAAAAAGTTTTTATATTTATGTTATAATTTAGCCATTATGACATGGGCGGGTAAGAGGAAGTTAATAATTAATTTACTAATAATATTTTTGGTATTTTTACCTTTGGTCTATTTAATTTATTCAAAAATTAAACCCGTACCTGACTGTTTTGATCGTCGCAAAAACGGTGACGAGGTAGGTATTGACTGTGGTGGCAAATGCCAACTGTACTGCCCTTATCAAAAGAAAGACGTTGTGGTTATATTTGCCCGCCCACAACGCGTGGCCGATGGGCTGTATAATGCGGTGGCTTTGATTGAAAACAAAAACACCGATGCATTTGCGCCAATGGTTAAATATCGATTTAAATTATACGATGAATACAACATACCTATTGCAACTCGTGATGGAACAACTTATATAAATCCAAACACCAGGCAGGCAATATTCGAAGGTGGTATTAATGTAGGTCGTCACGAGGTTGGCAGGGTGGTAGTTGAATTTACAAAACCTATTACATGGTTAAGCACTGACCTGGGTTCTTATGTGCTACCTCTAACTATTAGTGAACCAAATTATCGCGTACTAAATGAAAAGCCAATGCTAAACTATACTCTTGAAAATTCTGGCTACGACAACATACCGCAGGGTAATTCAGTTGTTTTGGTTTATGACAAAGACAACAATGCTGTGGCCTTTTCAAGCACTATAATGGACAAAATGTCTCCAGGCAGTAAACAAGTTATTGTGTTTTCTTGGCCTGGTTCGTTCGGGGCAGGTCCATTTCGTTTTGAGCTTTATAATCAGGTCGACCTAACAAAATACCAAGATAAAAGCTTAAAAAATAAATAGTAAAAATGATAAAAAGATTCGCGCATATTGACTGGACGATTATTTTAACCATACTGCCAATTTTTGGAGCAGGGCTTTTGTCAATGAGATCACTGACTGGCGAAAATAACTTTTTTGAAAAGCAGATAGTTTGGATACTATTATCGCTAATCGTTTTTTTTATAGCCTCGCAGGTTGATTTTAGGTTTTTTAAACGTTCTACAATTTTAGTTAATATTTACCTTGGCTTATGCGCCGTTTTGGTTTTTTTATTTTTTGCTGGTTCAACAGTCAAAGGTTCGCAAAGTTGGTTTCAGCTTGCAGGGTTTTCTTTTCAGCCGGCTGACTTTGTAAAAGTGGCACTTATTTTAATGTTGGCCAAGTATTTTTCGCGTCGCCATGTCGCCATAGGTGAATGGCGCCACGTTACAATATCGGCCATATATATGTTTATACCTTTTGTTTTAATATTATTACAACCCGACTTTGGTTCGGCCATGGTTATATTTTTTATTTGGTTTGGTATGGTTTTATTTTCAGGCTTGGGTCGTAAACAAATATTAATACTAACCAGTATTGGTGTAGTTGTTTTTGCATCATTTTGGTTATTCGTTTTCAAACCTTATCAAAAGGCCCGTATTGCAAACTTTGTTAACCCCTCGGCCGATATTCGTGGTACGGGCTATAACGTTTTTCAGTCAATTGTGGCTGTGGGTTCGGGGCAGGTTATTGGCAAAGGTATTGGCTATGGCACACAATCACGTTTACAATATTTGCCTGAACATGAAACTGACTTTATTTTTGCCGCTTTCTCAGAAGAATGGGGCTTTATTGGGGCTTTGTTATTATTAGGTCTGTATGTATTTTTGTTTTATCGAATCATTTCAATAGCCTTGGTTGGTTCAAGTAATTTCGAATCATTGTATGCGGTGGGTTTTGCAATATATTTAATGAGCCACCTAGTAGTTAATGTGGGTATGAACATTGGGCTTATGCCGGTTACAGGTATTCCATTGCCTTTTATGAGTTATGGGGGTTCACATATTTTGGCTGAAATGTTTGGCTTGGGATTATTAGTTTCAACAAAAAAATACGCGCGTGTTACACATCGCGAAATGTCGTATAATGAATTAATTGGTGGCATGTAGTTTAATTTGTATGAACGAAAAAATATTTTACTATCTAAATAGTTTACTAGGTAAATCAATTATTTTTGATAAAGTTGTTTTGTTTTTATCTAATAATTTTGGTTACTTTTTAATTGCAATTTCATTTTTATTTTTATTATTGCACCACGACACAACTAAATACTATCCTGATAATAAAAAACGGTTACGCCAAAAAACCAAAGAAATAATTATACTATTAGGCAGCACCTTTTTTGCGTGGGCCTTGGTTTTGATCGTTAAAAAAATGTTTAATAACCCTAGGCCTTTTATTTTGTACCCCGATATTCAAACTTTGTTTATTTATGGTGGCGAAGACTCTTTCCCGTCGGGGCATGCAGCATTTTATGGCGCACTGGCTGTTTCAATATTTGCTTATCATAAAAGGGTTGGTACTGTGTTTGCTATGGGTGCCGTTTTAATTGGTTTGGCGCGTGTTGTTTCGGGTGTGCATTTCCCCCTTGACATATTGATGGGTTTTATATTTGGTGCATCGGTTAGTGTTTTAGTTTATTACACTATTCGTACTTTGGCCAAAAAATACAAGAAATATATTGATTTTTTGTTCAATTGCGTGTAAAGTAAAGCTTATGAAATACCGAATTATAGCGTTAATAATTTTAGTTTTAGGTGCCGGTTTGGGTTACTTTGTGTATAAATCTGAAACTGATCATCAGGCTAATTTGCAAACTAAATTAGCAAAATACCCATTTAAATTGGGTCTTGATTTAAAGGGTGGTTCACACTTAGTTTACAAGGCTGAAACATCTAACTTACCAAATGAACAAGTCGAGCCGGCCATGTCAGCATTGCGCGACGTAATTGAAAAGCGTATTAACGACATCGGCGTTGCCGAACCCGTTATTACTACTCAAAAAGTTCGAATCGGCGAAACTACTGAAAATCGCCTAATTGTTGACTTGCCAGGTGTAACTGATATTAAACAAGCGATTGATCAAATTGGTGAAACTCCAACTCTTGATTTTCGTACCGAAGATCCTAATTTTGCTAACAACTCTAATAATTTAGTTGGTACGGTTGTAAATGGTGAACTAAAACTTGAAATGCCCGAGCCTTATATTAAAACTGAACTAACAGGGGCTTATTTAGAATCAGCTAGTGTTCAGTTTAACCAACAAACAACTGAACCATATGTTGCAATAAAATTCAACAAAGAGGGTTCTGACCTATTTGAAAAAATAACTTCTGAAAACATTGGTAAAACAGTAGGTATTTACCTTGACGGTAAACTACTTTCGGCCCCAGTTGTTAATGAAAAAATCTCAGGTGGCGAAGCCATCATAAACGGTAACTTTACACCCAAAGAAGCCAAAGATTTGGCAAAACGCCTAAGTTTTGGTGCGCTACCTGTTAATGTTGAATTAATCTCAACTCAAACAATTGGTGCATCATTGGGCCAAAGTGCAGTCAATGACGGTGTTAAAGCTGCTATTATTGGTTTCTTACTGGTAGCGCTATTCTTGATGGTTTGGTATCGATTGCCGGGCCTGGTTTCAATTATTTCTTTGTCAATTTACTCGCTAATAGTTTTGGCTATATTTAAATTAGTACCAGTTACTATTACAGCTGCGGGTATTGCTGGATTTATTATTTCAATGGGTACGGCAGTTGACGCTAATATTTTAATTTTCGAACGTATGAAAGAAGAGCTTCGCGCAGGCAAACAAATTTTTGATGCAGTTGAGGCTGGTTTTGGTCGGGCATGGACATCAATCAGGGACGCAAACATTGCTGGTATTTTGGTTGGCTTTGTTTTGATCTACACTGGTATACCAATCGTACAAGGTTTTGCAATAACTTTGATAATCGGTATGGTAACTAGTTTGTTCTCGGCAATGACTATTTCTAGGCTAATGCTATACGCTTTACGCTTCAAGAAAAACACAAAGGTCGTAAAATTCATGTTTGGTTCAGGTTTTACTAAATAATTAGACTTAATCTTAAATACTATGTTTATAATAAAATACAAAAAAATATTCCTGTCTATATCTTTGGTTTTGGTTTTAATATCAATCGGGTCATTACTTGTTTACAAGCTACCCCTAGGTATTGATTTCAAGGGTGGGGCATTGACTGAAATAACTTATACTGAAAATCGACCAGACGTTGAAATTATTAACCAAGCTTTGGCTAATAATGAAATTATTGGTGGTGCAATTGTACAACCCGAGGGCGACAAAAATTTAATTATTCGAACCAAAGACTTGGGCGAAACTCAAAGGCAAGAGCTGGTTTCAAAACTAAATACAACTGGTGCATTTACACTAAACAATTACACATCAATTGGTCCGTCAGTTGGGCGTGAGCTAACCAACAAAATGATCCTTGCTATAATTATAGTTTCATTAATTATAATATTATTTATCGCATATGCTTTTCGTGGTGTTTCAAAACCGGTCAAGTCTTGGAAGTACGGTGTTATTGCAGTAATAACATTATTACATGACATTATTATACCTGTTGGTATTTTTGCAGTAATTTCTCGCATATATCATGCCGAGGTAGACACTTTGTTTGTTGTTGCATTGCTAACAGTTATTGGTTTATCTATTTCAGACACAATTGTTATATTTGATCGTATTCGTGAAAATTTGAAAAACAAACGCTACAATACATTCCCTGAAACTGTTGGTCAGTCATTAAACCAAGTTTACACTAGGTCAATTAACACAGCGCTTACTGTTATCATTGTATTGGTTGCATTGTCAATTTTTGGTCCTTCAACTACCAAGGTCTTTGCTCTTATGATGACTGCTGGTATGATTTGCGGTACATACTCATCAATATTCCTTGCCAGCCCAATGTTGGTACTGGCCCAAGAACTGCAAGATCGCAAAAAGGCATAAAAAAATTATAAAAATAAAAAACATCTTTCTAAAAAGATGTTTTTTATTTTTATAATTTTTTTAAAATCTTTGGAATTTGTTTAAAGTCTTTGACTAATGTTTCGCGTAATGCACCATTATACATTGCGGCTGCCGGGTGGTACAGCGCTATGAAGTTTTCGGTAGGGAAGCCGTCAATTTTTTTAGTTAATAATTTGCCGTGCACATCGCCAATTTTAAATTCTGGCAAAAAGTTATTCATAGCTATACGACCCAAAAAAATAATTACTTTTGGTTTTATAAAATCAAGCTCGGCCAATAACCATTTGCGGCAAGCTAATTTTTCTGTTTCAGTAGGGTCGCGATTCTCGGGTGGGCGATACTTAACGGTGTTGGTTATATAAACATCATCGCGACTCATTTTTACACTTGCCAGCATTTCATTTAAAAATTTACCCGCCCGGCCCACAAAGGGCAAGCCTTGCAAGTCTTCGTCTTTGCCTGGCGCCTCGCCAATAAATACAATGTCAGCATTTGGGTTGCCATGGCCAAAAACAGGCTGGGTGGCCCGTATCTTCAAATCACACTTACAAGCCCTGTGTTGGGCATTTTGAAGCCTTTTAAGCCTATTTGTAGCATCGTTCATAACCTAATTATACATATAAAATAAGCCTTTTTTACTCTTGACTTTTATCTATTAAAATGCTATACTGTTGATAGTAAAAAACGCTCTTAAAAATTATGAAAAATATAATAATTATCTTACTTCTCGCACTTTCTTTATTTAGTTGTACTGATACTACAGTAACCTACCGTGTTCGTGTCATTAAGACCAAAAAAATTGTCCTAATAGAACAGGGTGAAATTAAAGGCCAGCTGGCCGGCGATACCGTCCAATTATCGTATAACAGTAGTATCAATAGCTACATAATAGATAAAGACTTTATTAGGTTTCGTGATACGTCTTATTTAGATAGTTATCCGACGTCTGATACCACAGAACACTCATATTTTGTATCTTACGCTTCTGCCGTGATTGAAACAATTATTAAATAAAAGCTAGTCACTAAATGACTACCGCCCCCATTATGGAGGCGGTTTTTTTATTTTATCGAATATATATAACCATCGCGGGCGCCAAAGAATATTTGACCATTCCATACAGC
>JAGOOX010000023.1 GCA_017992305.1 Minisyncoccota bacterium | reverse complement strand
GAGTTGTAGTCACCACGGGTTATAGCAAGTGTCGTAGGTGTATCAATACCAACAACATTAGCGTCTGGGATATTTCTTTTTGCTTTATAGTAGTTTGCTAATTCAAGTGAATCCTGAACTGAATCACTGTTGGAATCAGTTATATATGCCGAATTATAAACAACCAGTACATTACTAGCGGTAGCGACACCTTCATTTGTCACGGCAAATGCTGAAAATGGGGTTAATAAAATAGTTGATAAAACTATGAACCCGAAACCCTTATATAAATTTTTCATACCAAAATATTAGCATTCTAACGATATATTTGCAATATTTACAAAACGTGATGTAATTAACCACTTATCATAGTGATTACTGTTAATCCACTATACCTAATTTGCAAAAAAACATGACCTGTGTTAACATGTATTTTATGGGAATTATCCAAAACCTCCTTCCATGGATCCAGATAACTTTGTCTGTTATCCTAATACTAACAATACTTTTACAGCAAAACTCTTCTTCGGCTGGTGCGGCTTTTGGCGGTGGCGAAAGCGGAACACTACACACAACACGCAGAGGTTTTGAGAAAGTCTTGTTTATAACCACAATTGTAATTGCGGTGCTTTTTGCTGCAAGTGCTGTTTTGGCAGTAATTCTCTAAACTCTTAAGTTTATTTAATACACCATATTTACGTAGTGTATACACGACAATACATTACCTTATATACGTGTATTTATTTTTAATATAATGAAAAAAATAAAGAAAATTTTTGCAAGCTTTGCACGAACCGGAGAAGTAAGTGAAGCACTACAAGCCCTAACCTTTTGGGAGTTTTTTCTAGTTATTGTGAGCACGATAACCATCTTTTTGTGTACTATTCTGATGACTTACCAAATAATCAAGAAACAAAGCGTAGTAATACCCAGTTTTGGTGGCACATTAAAAGAGGGCGTTGTTGGCGAACCAAATATTTTTAACCCGCTATTGTCAGTTCGCGACGAAGACCAAGAAATAGTCTCGTTAGTTTTTGCGGGACTAATACACAAAGAAAATGGTATATACGTAAACGATTTAGCCGAAGAAGTTTCAAAATCAAAAGACGGCAAATCGGTTACAGTAAAAATAAAGCCTGATTTAAAGTTTCAAAACGGAGACATATTAAATGCCGACGACGTGGTCTTTACTATTTCAATGATTAAAGATCCTAAAACAAAAAGCCCCCTAAAGGTTTTGTGGGACAGTATAGTTGTAACCAAAAAAGACGACCTAACGGTTACATTTAACCTAAAACAACCGTATGGCTTTTTCGATGATATGCTAACTGTTGGTATTATTTCAGAAGACATTTTTAAAAACAAACCTCGCGAAGAATTTCCAACTCTTAAGGAACACCAAAAACCAGTGGGCGCCGGTCCATACAAAATATCTTCAGTAAAAACAAGTGATGACAAGATAACAAGCGTTAATCTAAAACGTTTTAAAAAATACAATCCAAAAGCCTATATTAAAAATATTAAAATTAACTATTACGAAGACGAGGAGTCATTAGTAAAAGCCTTTAAGCGAGGAGATATAAATATTGCAAGCGGTGTTTCACCTGAATCTACAAAAGGAGAAGACTCGTTAGTGATAAATAGTCAGCTAAGTAGAGCTTTTGCTATTTTTATAAATAGAGCAAACGTAAACTATAGTGCCAAAACGATAGAGGCGTTAAATAACTTAATGCCTAGAGAACTGATCGTAAAACAAGCCCTGAATGGTTTAGGTAAACCTATATATACACCCTACCCGACACATGAAACAGAAATAGAGCTAGCAATCAAAGACCGAGTAGATAAAGCCCTAGCCTTGCTTGAGGCTGATGGTTGGAAACATGTTGGTGATGGTAGTTATACTAAAAACGAACAAACTCTAAGTGTTTCAATTAAAAGCCCCGACACCGATGAATTAAGGGCTGTTGGTGACATAATTACAACTGCCTTCAGAGAGGTCGGCATAGAAACCGACATAGCATACATAAACCCAAGTATTTTTACCGAAGATATTATACGAAAAAGAGACTTTGATTTTGTACTATTTGGCCAAGTGTTACATACACCAGCTGACCTATACGCATTCTGGCATAGTTCACAAAAAAATGACCCAGGGCTCAACATTGGCTCGTACTCGAATAAAACCGTTGATAGTAAACTAGAAGCCCTTTTAAAAGAAACCGATACAGAAAATCAAAACAAATTAATTATCGATATTAACAATTTAATTAAAAATGATACAGGGGCACTATTTGTTTTTTCACCAAAATATATAGTAATGTCTGACAAAAAAGCCGACATATTTATACCCCAAGAGATGAGTTATTCCAAAGACCGATACCAAAATATATATAAATGGTCTATCGAACAAGAACGCATCCTTAAATTCCTTAATCACTAAAAAATAAAAACATGGAACCAAGAAAATACACAAATACAAATAGATCTAGTTTTAACCGGGGCCCGGCCACAGGCTCTACCCCCGCTCAAACTGGCCAAAGCAATGCAAACAGAATCCCTGGATCTGCAAGTACAGCTAGTGCTAACCGGCCTAGATTTAACAATCAAAGCCGAAACCGCCCAGTTATAAATAGAACTGGTGGCACAAACACAAACAACCAAAATACTCAAAATAAAGATGACCGAGGCCCTAAAAAATCTGGTAGTTTTCAGTATGGTGGTAAACACGGCGTTAGACGCAAACCAAAAACTCCACCCCAAATAGAAACTCGTGCCGAGAAAAAATCTGATGTACCAAAAATATTATCTGGCGATATTCGCATAATACCGTTGGGTGGCGTTGAGGAGATTGGCCGAAACATGACCGCGATTGAAATTGGTAACGACATTATTGTTATTGATGCGGGTTTACAGATTGCAAATGAAACAACACCCGGGGTTGACTACGTTATACCAAACACTTCATACCTAGAGGAACACAAAGACCGCGTTCGTGCCATGATCGTAACCCACGGTCACTTGGACCACATAGGTGGCATACCTTATATTATCGATAAAATCGGTAACCCTAAAATTTACTCACGTCATTTAACAAACCTTTTAATTCGCAAACGTCACAGCGAATTCCCTTACCTACCGGCTATAAATATTAGCGAGGTTGAAAAAGACAGCGTTATCATGTGCGGTAATGTAAAGGTTCGATTTTTTGGTGTTACACACACCATCCCTGACTCGATGGGTATTATTATTGAAACTCCACACGGTTTGATCGTAACCCCGGGTGACTTTAAACTGGACCACGATAATGAAGTACCAACCGATGATGAAGAAAAGGCATACAGTATTTTCAAAAAAGAAAAAGTTTTGTGTTTGTTGGCTGAATCAACAAACATTGAAAACCCAGGTTTTTCAACTCCTGAGAAATTGGTTCACGAAGGCTTGGATCAAATCATTAAATCATATACTGGCCGTTTAATTATTGGTACATTTGCATCACAACTAGAACGTATAATTAAAATTGTCGAAATCACAGAACGTCTTGGTAAAAAAATACTAGTTGAAGGTCGCAGCATGAAAGACAACGTTGAAATTGTTAAATTCATTGGTCGCCTAAATGTTAAAAAAGAAACTTTTATAACTGCCGAGGAAGCCGAATTATTACCACCTCACAAGGTTGTTATCATTGCAACCGGTGCCCAAGGTGACCAATTTGGTGCACTAATGCGTATGGCCAACAGAAGTCACCGTATTTTGAAATTGAAAAAGACTGACACAATTATTTTGTCAGCCTCGATCATTCCAGGTAACGAGAGGGCTGTTGAAAAACTAAAGGACTTATTGGCTCGCCAAGGTGCCCGCATTGTGCACTTTAGAACAAGCGAAGTTTACGTTCACTCGACAGGTCACGCGAACCTTGGTGAAATTGAATGGCTACACAAACAAATTAAGCCTAAATTCTTCATACCTATTCACGGTAACCATTACAGATTGCGATTGCATGCCGACCTAGCAATTAGTTTGGGTGTACCCGAACATAATATTGTGATCCCCGACACAGGTAGCGTTATTGAAATTACCAACGGCGGCGAGAAAATTAGTGTGCGCAAAGAACGCGCACCATACAGCCCATACGTTGTTGATGGCTTTACGATTGGTACAATACCTGATGCAGTTATAAAAGACCGCCAAGCATTAGCCATAGATGGTATATTCGTTATTGTTGTTAATGTTGATAGTCAAACTGGACTACTTAAAAAATCACCCGATATCATATCGCGAGGTTTTGTGTACATCAAAGACAACCAAGAACTATTTCGCCAAGCTCGCATATTGATTAAAAAAACAACCGAAGATTATACAACTAAAATGCGCCCAATGGATATTGATATTGTTAAAACAAATGTTGGTGAAGCGTTATCGAAATTCTTATTCCAACGCACAGCCAAAAGACCAATTGTTATACCCGTTATACTAAACGTATAGACACAATCTTTATGTTAAAAAAAATATACTTAATTTCATTTGTATTTTCATTCAGTGTTGCGTTAACAACATATGTAAATTCAAGTTTACTAGATAAAATCTTTGGTGATTTTTATGTAGGTATTTTGTATATCATAGCTTCGGTTATATCATTAACTACCTTGGGTTTGGTGCCTAAAATTGTAAAAAGCATTGGGGCCTATAAATTAATTATATCAACGCTACTGATCAACGTTATAGGTAGCCTGGTTCTAATTAAAAGCCAAACGCAAATTGGCAATGCTATTGGGTTTTTTATGTTCCTACCGTCTATACCGTTAACATACTTTTGTCTTGATTTATTTATTGAACATTTCTCAAAAAATAACAACACTGGTAAAAATCGTGGACTTTACTTGTTAGCCATAAATGCCGGATGGTTATTTGCCCCGCTAATTGTTGGTAAAATTATTACGTCAGGCAATTTTAGCCCTGTTTACCATTTTGCCCAAATTATTGCTTTTATTGCATTAATATTGGCCCTGTTATTTATAAGAAGGTATCACGACCCTAAATACGCCAGACAAAGTCTACGCCAAACATTAATAGGTCTAAATAGCAATAAGCAGATTAAAAGTGCTATAAAATTAAATTTTGTTTTGCAGACCTTTTATGCATTTATGGTTATCTACACCCCTATTTATCTAGTTAATTACTTTAACTTGAGCTGGTCACAAATAGGCATAATTTTTTCAATTATGTTATCAGCTTTTGTAATATTCCAATACCCTGTTGGAATATTGATTGACAATAAAAAAATTAAAAATATTAACGCCTTGCTATTTAGCTTGGTTTTAATGGCTTTAACCCTTATTGTTTTTTATAATCTAAAACCAAGCTCACCTGTAATATTAATTGGATTTATTATATTTATGACACGTGTAGGCGCCGCTATTTATGAATCCAGCATCGAATACTTTTTCTTTAGTCGTTCAGACGATTCGAATTCGAACTATATATCGCTATTTCGCGACATGTCACCCCTTGCCTATGTTATAGCCCCTGCAATTGGTACACTTATTATTAAAATCATGCCTATACGAAATATTTTTATAGTCCTAGCCATTTTCATGCTTGCCGCAGGCTTATTAACAATAAAAAGAATTACAACATATGAAAAAACTACATAACAATCGCGTCAAAAAAAACCACATAAAGTCAGGTAAGCCTAGCAAATACAGCAAAACTGACATTAAAAAAGCTGAGCCCAAAAAATTCTTCAAGAAACAAAATCTTGAAAAAGTTCGTAGTGACGGCAGTGTTCGTATAAACAAATACTTGGCTGACATTGGTATTAGTACACGTAAAGGAGCCGATGATTTGATCGAGCAAGGTGTTGTAATGATCAACGGCAATCGTGCAGGCTTGGGTCAAATGATCAAGAAGAACGATGTTGTTACAGTTTTAGGGCAAGAAGAATTTAAAAACGATTACCATTATTACCTATACAATAAACCTCGTGGTATTTTGACTATGGGTGCCAATGGCGGTGGTGACCGCGAAATTCGCGACATTGTAGGCCTGCCTGACAACATGTTACCTATTGGGCGCCTTGATAAGGACTCGAGCGGTTTAATTGTTTTAACTAACGACAAACGCGTAACAAACCGACTACTATCACCAAAATACGAGCATGAAAAAGAATACGCCGTTGAGGTTAACAAAGACATTACCAATACCCTACTAGCCGGGCTTAAAAAGGGTGTTATGATCGGTTACCGCGAAAAAACCAAACCAGCCCTGGTTAAAAAAACGACTGACCGCAAATTTGATATTGTTTTAAAAGAAGGTAAAAATCGACAAATTCGCCGTATGTGTAAAAGCTTTGGTTTTGAAGTTGTAACCCTACGACGTTTTCGTATTATGAATTTACAAGACGAAAAACTACGTGTAGGTGAAGCCAAAGAAATTACAGGTAAAAAATTAGCCGAGTTTTTGCAAATGCTAGGTATTTAGTTTTTTAGACTTTCTGCGCAAGTAAAACAAAACCACCAATAAGATTAGAATTAAAAAAATTGGACCCCAGGTACTTTGAGTTTCTTGGATTTTTTCAATATAAACCAAATAACTACGACCTAATTGCCAACCAACAAAACCTAATGCCGCGCAACGAATATACGCCCCGATAAATGAAAATATTATATAATTACGAACCGATACGCCAAAAAAACCAGGCAGTATTGCAATAATAATAGATGGCACCATTGGTATTAGGCGGCCAAAGACTAGAAACTTTTCGTCGAATGTTTGCTTGTTTAAAAACTCTTGAACCTTGGCATACGGGTCACGACCAAGGCCTAAAAACCGACCGAACTTTTTAATAAAACGTACTCCTACATATTTTGATAGTAAAAAATATGGTAGCGACCCAACCACAACCCCCAATGCCGCAAAAACTGGCATAGTTATAAAAAATTTTAAAACAGTCTCAGTTGTTGTTGGTGTATTAGCATACAATAACACACCATAACTTAACTGCATGAACAATGAGGGTATTGGTGCAATTATTTCCTCTAGTGAAGAACCGATAAAAACCCCTAGCATGCCCCAAGGTTTTATAATTGACTCTATCCATAAAATGATATTTTCTACCATAAAAAATTAACCTTCGATTTTTGCACCAAAAAATTTAGGTATTGCAAAAACTAACCTAGTACTGCTTCTTGATAAGTTAAACAAAATACCTAATGTCAAAAATGACAATGAAACCTTTATAGAGTAAAAACTAATAGCAATTGCGATAACTGCACACACTACAGGGAAAAGGATTCTGGTTTTTGCGTGATTTTCTTCGTATTTAGAAATTTCATTATTCTCAACCGTTTCGGCACCTTTTACATATGTACGCATTCTAAACAACGCCAAACCAATAGCAATAACATGCAAAGAAAAAATAATTACAGGCAATCGAAAATCACTGTATTTACCCAAGAAGTGCGAAGTAAAAGGTATTAATGCGACTATCATTAAAAATAAAGCATTTTTATTAGACAAACTATCGTCTACATTTTTAGCATATAGCGAAATGGTTGAATGGTGAGCCTTCCAGTATGTATACAACAAGGCAAACGATAGTATATAACTTAGAAAAAGTGGAGTTATATTGAATAGCTGCGTAGCTAGGTCATAATTTGTATAAACGCTTATGTTAGGGACCTTGATTTCAATAACTAGCAAGGTCATAACTATGGCAAATATGCCATCGGCCAGGTTTTCGATTCGTGATTGTTTCATCATATTACCCTATTTTAGCATACAATGGGCTATGTGGGCCACCATCTATAAATATGATACCCTGGCTAGGCGCTAACAAGTGTAGCCCTTTGGCGTATATTAAAGCCTAGTTTAACGACTTCAACCAAAAATATATTAACCGCAAGCCAACCAAACAAGATCCATAAATAACTAGTTGGCACGTGCGTTAGGTTAAAAACCCTTTGGCCAAATTTTGTATACACCGTTAGCACAATAAAGCCTATACCTATAACGTTTGCAATATTTAAACGCTTGTTGCTAAAAATATTGTAGCTAAAAATTGACTTATCTAGATTTTTAAATGAATACGATATTGCCAAAACGTACACAGAAAAACACAAGAAGAATATTGTTTGAGCCAATTTTATATCAGCTATATTTACCGATAGTAAATAGTATAGTGAAAACAAAAGTATTGAACTAAACGCACCCAAACCAATAGCTAAAAATTTTACCTTGAAGTTAAATATTTTTTTTGAACTTTGGTAATGTTTATTATTATTTTTGTCATATGCAAAAGCGAGCGCCGGTAATGTACCCGTCAAAATATTGACCCAAATTATTTGTAATGCTGTTAACGGTAATGCAAGGCCTGCAATTAATGACCCCGCAATAACAAAGACTTCATCCAACGAGCTAGACATTAGGTAAATAAAAACTTTTTGAATATTCGATTTTATATTGTGCCCCTCTTTGACGGTGTTTACAATTGTATTAAAGTCATTGTTTACAAGTATCATATCTGAGGCGCTTTTGGCCACATCGCTACCCGAGGCCAGCGATATTCCAATATTCATAGCCTTTAGGGCTGGAGAATCATTTACGCCGTCACCCGTCATGGCCACAACTTCGCCCAATGATTGGTACAGTTTACCAATGCGCAACTTGTCTTCGGGTGTAACGCGGGCAAATATTTTTACATTTTTAATTACACTCAACAGTTCAGCATCACTCATTTGACCAATCTGGGACCCAGTTAAAACCTGGTCAGTATCGGCAATTATGCCAATTTGTTTACCAATATATTTAACGGTACCTGGCAGGTCGCCAGAGATAATTTTAACATCCACCCCTGATTGCATAATTGAATTTATGCTGTCTTTGATGTGTGGACGAATTGTGTCTGAAAATGCAAAAATACCCATCAATTGCACGCTTGAAATGTTTGCATTACTATCAAAATTACAACTACCTAGTGCAATCAGTCTTTTACCAAATTCGCTAAGTTTATGAATGTTTGCAAGAGCTTGGCTTTTTTGTTCAGTCGATAAAACTGAATTATTTATTAAAATATCGGGCGCACCTAAAACTAGAAACTGCCCATTATTATTTGATACCGAAAACTTATTTGTCGAATTAAAGGGTGTAATTAATTTATTTTTAACAACACCAGCTACATCAATATTTAAATCGTAAATACTTTTTAGAATAATTGTCTCAAACGCGCTACCATTATAAACCCAATTATTTTTATCATCCCCGACCATTTCAACCGTAGCCGTAATGTTTTGATAGGCTGATTTTAAAATTTGCTTTTGTTGATCTGTAATTTTTTCATTTACAAAAACCAAAGAATTTTCAATGCTGTCACTTAAGACATCATTAGGTGTCAATACATTATCAAGCACCAGTTTGCCCTCGGTTAATGTGCCGGTTTTGTCGGTTAAAATTAGAGAGGTTGAGCCGAGCGTTTCAGAAGCGGCTAATTTGCGAATTAAACCACCCTTTTTAGATATATTTAAAACCCCAATTGATAATATAACCGTTAACGATATAGGTAATGCCTCGGGTACTGCCCCAACAGCCACAGCTGATGACAAAACTAACATGTCAAACAAATTTTCACCACGATTAATACCTAATATAAATATAAAAGCAACAATAAATAAGGCTACTATAAATATGTACCATGAAATATTTTTGACCGCATTTTGAACAGGAGTTAGTACCTTTTTTGTATTTGTAATTGATTTAGCAATTTTACCAATTTCGGTTTGGTCGCCAGTACTAACCACAACCCCAACACCATTACCGTTGTTTACCAACGTACCACTAAATGCATAGTTTTTGCGTTCGGCTATTAGGTCGCTATCAATTTGTGTATCAAATTTTTCGACTGGTATAGACTCGCCAGTTAAAATTGATTCATCAATACGTAAATCATTAGCCTCGATAACTCGGCAATCGGCCGGTACACGCGAACCGTAATTTAACAAAACGATGTCGCCAACCACCAAACCCTCGGCGTCGATTTGCTGTACAGCGCCATTACGCAAAACACTGGTCCTGTTTTTAATTAAAGACTTTAAGCTTTCAATTGTTGTTTCGGCTCGATACTCTTGATATGCACTAAATATTACGTTTATTAAAACTGCCGACATTATGACGACTGTTTCAATAATTTCATTTAAATACAGGGTTACCAGGCCCGCAAAAATTAAAATAAAAATTAAGGGGCTTAAAAATTGCAAAAAAACAATTTTAATTAGCGTGTTTTTGTTTTTATCTGAAAATGTGTTTGGTCCATATTTTGTCAGCCGATGCTCAACATCTTTATTATTTAGCCCATTTTGGTCAGTTTTTAAATGCTCAAATAACGAAGCTTTATCGTATGTGTAGTATTTAATATCAGTTTTCATTTAAATATTATAGCAAAAAACCCAAAAACCAGTATTT
>JAGOOX010000022.1 GCA_017992305.1 Minisyncoccota bacterium | reverse complement strand
TGGTAATGCGAGTTTGTAGCCCTGAGTTATTTATAAAGTCCTTGTTTGAATTTTTTAAAACTTGATCCAATTTGCTTACTTTATCTTGGCAGGCTTCTATGCTTGATTCGCTAAATTCAGTTATTACAACTAGTTTAGGCAAGCCCCCGCGTAACATCATGAAAACTTCGGGTATAAATGATATACCCATTTTAATGAATTCAAATATGCTCATTTGGCGAATAAAATCGGGGAAGAATTTAATAGCAAGTGTTAGCGAGTAATCATCATAGCTTTCGACGCTTTCGGGCCCTAGTGGTAAAATCTCTTCTACTATGTTACCAATTTGGTCAGTCTTTTTTAAAAAGCTCACATGCATCATTTTGTGCTTTTCTTCGGGTATTAAGTACCAAGTTATTTCGGTAATAATACCTAGTGTTCCCTGTGAGCCAACAACTAGGCGGCACAAATCGAAATATTTTTCTTCAGATCCCTCGACAAGCTCGGGACCTTCGCTCGCTTTGCTCACTACGGTGTTCCATAAATAATAGCCGGCTGAATTTTTACTAACCTTTGGTTTAGCTTCGTTAATATCATTTAAATTATCGGTAATTAATTTGTAAATATCTTTGTAAAGTTCGCTTTCCATGCTATCACCTGCGCATTTTGCAACAAGTTCGGTTTTGGTTAAAGCCTTTATTTCATATTCATTGCCATCGCGAAAAACAACCTTCAAGCTTTTTATAAAGTTTTCTACCTTACCGTATTTAATTGTTTTCTCACCTCCTGAATTATTAGCAACCATGCCACCGATGGCACAGATTTCGCGTGATGCTGTGTATGTTGGCATTAGCATTCCTTTACTTAGGGTAAATTCTTCAAAATCACGATAATAAACTCCAGGCATAGCCGTAACTGAACCCGTCATTTTAAAACCATAGTGCAAAACTGACTCTTCTTTAAAATCAATAATCTCGTTCATGTATTTTGTAAAATCCATTATGATTGAATCATTGATTGCCCCACCTGACATACAAGTACCGGCACTGCGTGCGGTAATTGATAGTTCGGGGTGGGCTGGTTTGTTGCGGGCCACAAATTTTACAACTTGCTTTACATCGTTACTGTTTTTAGGGTAAATAATCAAAGTTGGTGTGACTTTAAAAATACTAGCGTCTTTAGAGTATTTATCTAGCGACTCGGGTGTTGACTCGATGTCGCCTTCAATTAATTTTTTAATTTCTGTTTCTAGTTCGCTAGTATTCATATTTAGCCATTATACCACCTACCTAAATTAAATAAAAACAACTCAAATTCTGAGTCGTTTTTATTGTAAAGTTTGTTCTATTATAGTGACAAACCACCTTCCATTGATTGACCAATTTGGTCTATGCCGGCAGATGCACCACAGGCCTTCATGTCAGTTTTGTGTTTTGCCCAAATTGATTTACGGCTTGTATTTAATGCTTTTGAGGCATTTTTTGAAGCTGTGTTGTATGTTTGGTTGGCGGTTTTGCGAGCAGCTACCCTTTCGCTAGGAGTTGTTTTTGACCAAGCATCTTTAACAGCAACTTTTCGAGCTTCTAATGCAGTCTTCATTGATGTTGAATATGTATCAAACGCAGCTATGATTGCAGTATCGCGAGCCTCAACGGCTGTTTGGGCACACATTATGTCAACATTTTTACCTTCTCCTTCGCCATTCTTTACTTTTTCAGAACGCTCTTTTAATTTGTCTTCCATTTTTGTACGCATTTCAAGAGCTCTTTCGCGTAAGCCTTTTTCGCCTTCATGTCTGAATTCTTTGTTTTGCTCAGTGTTTGAACTGGTTGTTACGGCCTCTTCGGCAAAAGCAAAACCTGTTGCAAATAAAAATACAAAAACTGATAAATATGTTACAAATTTTTTCATATAATTTAAATGATTTAAATATTAATTATAATAAACCCCGTATACTAATGATGACGTAATTATAGCACTGCAATTACGTAAAAAGTAATAAAATTATGTTGTAATATTGTTGAAAAGTTTTAAGCGGCTATAAACAATCTCTTCTATTGCTACAACTGCCGGGGTCAGTAGTTTTGCAGGGTTAATTTCATTAGGGTTTTCGTCAATCGCTTTATTAACCGCGTCTCGGTAAGCCAAACGTAGTTCAGAATTTATGTGTACAACACAAATACCCGCTGCAATAGCATTTGTAAAATCTTCGTCTCGCAAACCCGAACCGCCGTGCAACACTAGAGGTACATTTGTAATTTCGGCGATTTGTTTGGCTAGTTCGGCATCAATGTGTGGTTTACCTGATTTGATTAGTCCATGAATTGAACCTATCGATGGGGCGAATAGGTCAATACCGGTTTGTTCAACAAACTCTTTGGCATCATTTGGTGTGGTTAAAATGCCGGCGCCTTCGGGGATAGACTCTTTAATATCTGAGCCTGAGCCAATGAAGCCAAGCTCGGCTTCGACTAAAATGTCGCGACCTGTATTTTTTATAACTTCATGGGCGTAATCAACGCATTTTTTTGTTAAGGCAATATTTTCAGTATGTGGTAATTTTGCACCATCAAAAATAACCATATCAAAACCTTCATCAATACAGGCTTTGACTGATTCGAAACTGCTGTGGTGGTCAGCATTTAAAAAGATTGGGTAATTGTCGCGTTCGCGAATGGTTTTAACCAGGGCTGCCACCTCATCAAGCCCGGCAAACTTCTCTTCACCTTCACTAACGCCAATTATAACCGGCACGCCTAATTTTTTAGCTGCATTGTAAATACCATGCAGGCCCTCTAAATTTGAAATATTAAAATGCCCTATTGCCACGCCCTTGGTCTTGGCGTCATGTATGTATTCGCGTAATGTCTTTAGTTTTGTGTTTTCCATATATTAATTATAACACCCATTTTATACCTGTGCTATAATTAGACCATGAATGAAAAAATCGATTTTTTAGCCATTGGTGACATTGTTACTGATGCTTTTATAAAATTACAAGATGCCGAGGCATATTGCGACCTAGACCGCGACAATTGTAAATTGTGCGTGCGTTTTGGCGACAAAGTGCCTTTTGAGTCAGTTACAATTTGTCACGCTGTTGGTAATAGCCCAAATGCATCGGTCGCTGCGGCGCGCATTGGTTTAAAAACCAGTCTATTGGCCGTGGTTGGTAATGATGATGAGGGCAAGGTTTGCCTAGATACATTGAAAAAAAATGGAGTTGATACAACATATGTAAATACTGACCCAACACTACCAACTAATTATCACTATGTATTGTGGTATGGTACTGATCGAACTATTTTGATCAAGCATGCTGAGTACACACGTTCAATGCCTGCTAATTTACCACCAGTTGGTTGGATCTACCTATCATCATTAGGCCAAAATACCGAAAGCTTTCATCACGAAATTGCGCAGTATGTACAAAATAATCCCGAAACTAAATTGGCCTTTCAGCCAGGGACATTTCAAATGTCACTAGGAACCGAAAAATTAGCTGATTTGTATAAAAACACTGAATTGTTTTTTTGTAACAAACAAGAAGCCGAAAGGATTTTAAAGCTTGGTGACACTGAGCCCA
Organism: Minisyncoccota bacterium; assembly: GCA_017992305.1. Lineage (GTDB taxonomy): Bacteria > Patescibacteriota > Minisyncoccia > Phycocordibacterales > UBA9973 > MFUC01. The sequence goes on along the minus strand of JAGOOX010000022.1, from coordinate 6,928 downwards.
AGATTTTAATTTCAAAATTACATGAATTAGGCCCAAAGCATATTGTTATGACTGACGGTGTAAATGGTTTGTATGCATCAGATGGTGTAAATGTTTACCAACTACCCGCCTACCCCGACATAGCCCCTGCCGTTGAGCGTACTGGTGCGGGAGACTCGACCTCGGCAACTATTACATCAATGCTTGCTATGGGTAAAAGCTTTGAAGAGGCATTGCTATATGGGCCAATAAATAGCATGAATGTTGTGCAACACATTGGTGCCCAAGAAGGCCTACTACCCCTTTCAAAAATTGAAGAATATTTACACTCTGCACCAGAGAATTATAAACTTACAAAAATTTAACTATGGAATTTAAACCTGAAGACATTAATTCTATAAACAACAATGAAAAACAGGTTGACAAAGACCAGTTAATTTATAATTTAGAAAATAAAGTTTCTGATTTAACTGAAAAATTAAAGCAGATTGATGAGTTGAAATTGGATACTGAACAAAAATCAAAGTTTGAAAAAATAAAAGATAGGATTTTTAACATTACTCGAAAAACTTTTAACACTGTAAAATGGATTTCAATTATAGGTGGCACTATTGGGATTGCTAATCACGAACGAACCCATTCGGATCTAGAAATTTTAACAAACCCCGATGGTACTCATGTTTATAAACACGAAGATGAACGAACCACTCACTATCTAAACATTCTTGCAGGTCGAGATACTTTTACCGAGCAGGATTTGAGGTTTGAGTATGATAATGTAATTAAAGAGTGCTATAAATCAAAAATTGATAATTTAGAAAAAAAAGTAGAAGATATGACCATTGAAGAATTAGACTCCGCCTTTGTTAAGTTTAGTAGCGAACCTGATGAGTTTGGTAATAAGCCAGAAGACCCAGTCCAGTTAGGTGAAATGGTTAAAGGATTTAAAAATACATTGAATAGACTAAATGATATAAGAGCTAGGTCTACTGATTTAAAACCAAATGGTGACATGTACGAACTTGTGTGGCAAATGGAACAAGAGTGCGGCAACCCTAGAATTCGTTTAGTCACAGAAGATATACACCACGGAATACTCGCTAAGTTTAATGGCTTACACTATGACGCGCTAAATAATATGTTGCATATTGATTTAGACGATTTGTCCCCAAAGCAATCAATACTTGCCGGAGAAGGCTTTGTTTCAGAGATGAGTCACGCCAAACAGTTTAATGATAATCAAGTAAGCTCTTATTTAAACTTAATTTCTGACATAGTGCATGTTCTAAAAGTTTCAAAATATAAAAGTGATATTCATAAAGAATATAAAAAGCTATATCACCAACCAGGTACCATTGAGCACGAAGCCCATGAAATTATTGAGCCGTACCTAGAGCGAAAATACCCACTATTTGTTCCAAAAAATAGTAAAGAAGAAAAATAATATGAATACTCAAAATACAAAAAAATCAGATGAAATTGCAGATACAATAGTTAATAAAGTTCTTGTTGGGGCTGAAGAAGAATTAGGGGCTATTTCAAGCGAGATTGATGTGCTACTAAATGATGTGTCTATGTCACATAACGATAAAGATGAAGAGCTAAGAAAGAATAAGATTGATAATGAAGTTTCTGATTTAAAAAATAAGATTATAAGTGATTTTACTAAAAATTAATAAAATATATGGAATTTAGACCTGAAGATATTAATAACGCACTTGATGCATCACGCGCCATAAACGATGATGACTATTTGAGGCAAGCTGAGGCTATAATGAGTGGTGACCCTGAAGCTGTTTTGCGCGCCCAAGAAAACCAAATTCGTTTTGCTACCACTGATCAAGAAATCGCAAATCTAAAAGAAACACTAAAAAAAGCCCTAGAATCAAAGAATTAAAATCCCCGCAAATGCGGGGATTTTAATTCTTCATAAAATTTTTGCCAAAAGCGTTAAATGGAAGTTTTATGTTTTTGTCAGCTAAAAAATTGTCTATAATCCATTGGGTAAAGGTGTTTGAATTTGGGCCCGGGAATGTTATGTACTTGTTTTTGTGCATATAGTTATTTACCATGTTGTGTATTTTTAAAACAGTGTCTTGGGCTTGCATCCCCTCGTCTTTGTATAAAACTTTACTATTAAAATATTTTTTGCCGTACCAAATATCGGGCAATGCAAACAGGCTCATACCTTCACCTGATTTTTTACTATTTAAATAAAAATAGTTACCAGTTTTTTTGTTTATTACTGCATGAATTTCAAAACGTTCGGGCCCGTGGTCGGGTGAATTTATTTCGACCCAGGTATGTACAGCAAAAGATAGTGGGATGTATAGGGGTGATGAGTAAATTATTACTGAATACATATTATTTAAAAAACTAAGCCTGAAATTATTATTAGGCCAATTATTATCATAAAGGCTGAAAAGATACGTACCTTGCCAACGTGTTCCTTGAACTCAAATCTGCCCGATATTAATGAAAACAAAACTAGCAAACTGCGCTCGACGGCAATAACTAACGATGCGGGGGCAAATTTGTACGCGAAACTAAACAAGACTGTGGCAAATGCGCTAGACGCAATTTGCGAATCTCGCAATTTGTTTTTAATTATTTTTGAAATTGTTGTTTTTTCGGCATAAACAATACCAAAAACACTATAAATTAATAAACAACCATAGACAATTAGTTGTTGGGTTATGACTGAATTATAATTTGTAATTAAATATTTATAAATTGATATTGTTATAACTGCGTTTACGGCCGAAAGTATTGGGTATAGCAAATGCTGTTTTTTATTTGTATGGTGCAAAAACACAATACCAATACCGCTAAATAAAACTGTACAGCCAATAATGGTTGCCATACTTAAACTATAACCCATAAACACATCGACTATAATCAATAGCGGTATGGTTAGTGACTTTATTAATGAAACAATTGACCGATCGGCCCTTATGACCGCCATGTTTGTTACACGCATTTGAACAAATTCAAAACCGATCAAAAGCAAAATTAGCGGTATTGAAGCCGCTGAAAAAGTCAGTGTGTTGTGTTTAAGTAAAAAAAGAGTAAAGAAAACTAAAAATGCACCCAGTGTATTTAAAAAAGCCATTGAGTATATACCCTCGCCTTTATTGTTAGATTCAAATTTACCTACCGAAAGACTAAGCTCGGCAAAAATTGAACCTATAAATATTAAAACAATAGCCGTGGTTAGCATTAAATTTTTCTACTAATAACTTTTTTGGCGGCTGCAACAATATCAGGGGTGTCCATTTTGTAGTGTGCAATCAATTCGTCCATTTTACCTGATTGGCCAAACTGGTCACATACACCAATAAATTCGATTGGCACTGGGCAATTTTGGGCTAGGCATTCGGCCACGGCGCTGCCCATACCACCAGCTATTTGGTGCTCTTCGACTGTTACAATTGCGCCGGTTTTTTTAGCACAACTGATTATCGTTTCATTATCAAGTGGTTTAATAGTATGCAAATTTACAACAATAGACCCTACTCCGCCAGCTTCTAATTCTTTGGCGGCCAATAATGCACGATGCACTAATGCACCACAGGCAATAATAGTAACGACTGGGTTTTGTGATTCCCATAAAATTTGCGCTTTGCCTATTTCAAAAGGTGTATCGGCTGTAGTTATAATTGCCGTCTTTTCGCGGGCCAAACGAATATATACCGGTGTTGACCAATTTAATGTTGCGACAGTTGCCTTGAATGCTTCGATAGCATCGCATGGCGATATTATGCACATGTTTGGTATAACACGCATAATTGCAATGTCTTCGATGGCTTGATGTGTGCCACCATCGGGCCCAACTGATACGCCGGCGTGTGAACCAGCGATTACTACCTTGCGGTCATTGTATGCAATTGTTGTTCTGATTTGTTCCCAATTACGCCCTGGGCTAAACATTGCATATGACGAAATAAAAGGTATTTTACCCATTGCCGCCATACCGCTGGCGACCGTTGCTAGGTTTTGTTCGGCTACACCAATTTCGATAAAACGATTTGGGAACTCTTTGGCAAACAAATCCATTTTTGTTGATTCGGTCAAATCAGCACAAAGCCCCACAACATTTTCGTTAATTTTACCGGCTTGTAAAAGTCCCTCGCCAAAGCCTTTGCGAATTAGTGACAATTCAACATCAGCATCAAAAACTTTTGTATTCAATTTTGCATTTGGGTTTAACATATTTTAATTTACATCTTTTTTTAATACAAAACGAGGGACCGTTTCTCCATTAATTTCAACGTTTGAAAAGAATAGATCAAGTGGTCTGGCGTAGGTTTTTAAGTCTTCTTGTCTTTCATAAACAACTAATGGTTCGGCAGTTTCAGAATGCTTTGTAAGTACTAGAATTTTATAATGATTACCTTTGTAGTGTTGCCATATTTGCCCTATTTGTAAGTTTTTAAAATCTTCCATATTATTGATGTTCGCTAATTATTTTGCCGCCTAATGTGCGTAATTCGCGCAGGGCCATATCGGCTTGTTCGCGGTTTGGTGGTGTGCCGTGCCATTTATAATCACGTTCAAATTCGGGCACGCCTTTACCTGGTATGGTTTTAGCAATGATAACCGATGGTTTATTAAAAATACTTTTAGCGGTTTGTATGGCTTCATTAATGGCCGTAAAATCATGGCCCGATACTTCGATAACATGCCAGTTAAAGGCCTCCCATTTGGCACCTAGTGGCTCTAGGGGCATAATGTTTTCGGTATAACCATCAATTTGTATATTGTTGCGGTCAACAATGGCAATTAAATTACCAACTTGATTTTTGCCAGCTAACATTATGGCCTCCCAGTTACTACCTTCATTTAATTCGCCATCGCCCATTAAACAATATATAAATCTGCCATTTCTAGGCCATTGATCCCCGCCCGACTGAACGCCGTCAGTCGTTCGGGCAGGAATACGGTCGGCCAATGCCATACCCAATGCTTGTGATAGGCCGGCACCTAGTGGGCCTGATGAATTTTCAAGCATCGGTAAAAATTCGCGATGCGGGTGTCCCTGTAAACGAGTGCCAAATTTACGCAAGGTTAACAGTTCTGAAACTTCAAAATACCCGGCATGCGCCATGGTTGCATATAGTACTGGGCAGATATGGCCGTTTGATAATACTAACCTATCACGGTCAGCCCAGGTTGGGTTTTTAGGGTCGTGGCGAAGCCCATGAAAATATAAATAAGTAAAAACATCAGCCATGCCCAATGGCCCCGCAGTGTGGCCACTACCCGCTTCAACTAACATTTCAATTATGCTTTGGCGAATGTTGTTAGCCTTTACTTCAAGATCTTTAACAACTTCGTCGCTCATATTGTTGTACATGAAATAATTATAACACAACGCAACTACTTTAGTTTCCCCTTAGTGTTGATTTTAGTTCACTAATTGCCATACGCGGGTCGGGGTCTGCAAATATTACACTACCGCATACAAAACGAGTTACACCTGCATTATATAAACCTTCAATTGTGTCTAGGTTTACCCCACCATCAACACTAATTATTTTATCAGGCAAATTTTCCCTAATAAATGCAATGCGTTCAAAAACACCATCATCAAAATCTTGTGCTTGAAAACCAACATTTTGTATACCCATACATTGTACAAATTTTATATCTTGGGCTATGTCTAAAATGTCTGCTGTGTTTGTATTTGTTTCATATGCCACACCTAGCTCAATTTCGTTTTTATAGTATTGGTCAAGGTTTGTAATAAAGTTTTTCAGTTCAATTATTTTTTCAGTCTCTTGGGGCAAGTGAAACACTACCCTTTTTGGGCCAACTCGAACTAGGTCGTTCCAAAACATTGGTATGTCATTTATCATTAGGTCTACCTCGTAATCAACCTCGTTCCAGTGTGGCATACCGCTGACTTCATTTACAATATTTTGCCACTCTATACCAAGTAATGAATTAAAGGGCCAAGATTTGTTTTTAACAAATTTACCATCGATTAAATCAATTTGTACTGTTTTGGCCAAGCCTAAAATTTGTTTAGTTTTTTGACTAATTTCATTAAAGCTATTTGGTATAATAGCGGGCATTATTTCAAAAGGTGTGTTTTCAGGATTCATACTTTATATTTTATTTTTTATTTATCAGCATACTTTTTAACCTTTTCAAGCCTGCGAGTATGCCTTTCTTCGGTCGAGAACTCTGTATTTATAAATACTTTTACAGCCTCTAAGGCTTCTTCGTTATTCATAAATCTGGCACCCAATGAAATTATGTTTGCATTGTTGTGTTCGCGACCAAAAATAACAGTATCTAAGTTACCACCATAATATTCAATTGCGCGAATGTCATCGACTTTGTTTGCGGCAATTTGTTCGCCTTGGCCACTGCCACCTAAAACTATACCCATCGATGTATGGTCACCCGCCACGGCCCGGGCACACGGTATTATATAGTCTGGGTAATCGTCTTGGGCATCGTATTCGTTTGCGCCATGGTCAATAACCTCATGGCCCATATCGGTTAGGCTGTATTTTAAAAAGTTTTTCATTTCAAAACCTGCGTGGTCAGTTGCTATGTGGATTTTTATCATAATTTGATTATATCAAATTAAAGCCAAAGCTAAAACAATAGCTAAATATAATACTTTGCCAAAACAAAACCCCAAATAATTGGGGTTTTGTTTATTTTAAATATTAAGCAGCTTCTTTGTGTGTTAGTACATCTAGGTCGCCACCTTTTTCGATTTCTTCAAGTTCAGTTTGGGCTTTTGCAAGCTCCTCAGCTGTAATTGTTGAACCTTCTTCGGCTGCTTCTTCGATAAAGCTTTTTAATGCTGCAATTCGCATTGCGTTTAAATCTTTACCAGCACCCATTTCGATTTCATTGTTTGTATTTTCCATATGTTTATATTATATACTAATTTAAATAAAAAGTCAAGGGGGTCGCCTTTGGCCCTTTT
>JAGOOX010000003.1 GCA_017992305.1 Minisyncoccota bacterium | reverse complement strand
TTTATATACTATGTCAAACCAGGTTCGAACTTTGCAATATTTTCTAAGTACGGGAATAAAAAATAACCTTACAAAATAAGGCTATTTTTTGAGGCTCCGAACTTGGGACGAAGTTCGAATTGTGATAATCGCCCAGAAAAGAGAAAAGCCTGTTTAAAAGTAAAGCTAAGGCTTTCTCATAAACAGGCTTGTAAATTTAACTTAAAAGATATTCACTAAAGGCAATCAGTTCTTCACGCTTACCTATTGTATCCACCTCGTTTCTATTCCGTGACCGAAAAAAGTTTTCTATGTGAAATCTTTCAAGTCCACCGTGGTATACGAAATGAAATTCAACGGAAACCCCCAAGAGGCTCCAATCTGTTTCTGTTGCAGATTCAGAATCCCTTATAAAAAGAATTTCGGCAGTTAACCAGTCAGAATAGTCTTTTTTAGGCTTTTTGTGTCTGATCCTTTCCTCCGGTAAAATAAACTGAGCTTTTACTCTCACCCTTTTGTACTTGTAGCTTTTGTTTGAAGGAAGTTCATCCAAACTGTGGTTAGGGTCGTCGTCAATTTTTAAGTTGATTTGAGAAAAACTTAGTCTTTCATTTTTTTCAAAATCACTATTTTTTTGAATAGTCATTTCTTGAAAGAACCATTGAATAAGGTTTAGCGCACAAGCTTCCAGCTTGGTCACTTCAATTTTTTTTGTAAACATTTTTTTGCTTTAGTTTTTTCAATCGGCAACATTGCCGAAAGACTACCGTCGCAGTAGTTTAATAATTTCAAAAGTTCTAAAACCATTAAACTACCGCGCTCAATATTATATAACAGTAAATTCAAAAAATGATTCTTTTATAGTATAGCATAATTAGTTATAAAAGTCAATACCTTGCTCCGAACCTGGGACGAAGTTCGGATGAGTTTAATTAATAACCATAACCATTAAATACAGCAAAACGCCACCTAGCCCCCATATCCGACTATTTCCTTAAGTGAAATTTAGGGACTACTAAAATCTTAGTGTATTTGTTAAAATAGGCTTTATATGGGGTTAAATTACCGAGTAAAAGCTGGACTACACCTGCTCATTAGTAATGACGCTTATTTGTTAGCTAATAACCTAAATGAACGTTCTATTACTCATAAATTAGCCGAATACTATCAGTACCTCTTCTCTAGTTGGAATGTTGATTGTGAATACAACAGAAACCTTGGTAGTAAAAAAAAGATACTCATAGATCCAGGTATGCTGTTGACTCAAATGGCAAACACTCTTGAGGGAAATTTTTATAAAGAAAATATAAATCGTGAAGCTTTCTCATACGAAGAAATAAGAAACCTAGAGAATCAACTTCGAAACCCTAAATTTAAATATGATGAAGAATTAGAAATAGTTTACTTCATACTTAAACTAACCAACGGTAAAACCATCGAGAAAACCGTATATCCTGATATTATTGTTCACCAGAGAGGTACTTCAAATAACTACATTGTTATAGAAGCAAAGAAGACCAGTAACACCGACAAGGAAGCTAGACTATTTGATATAGTAAAACTTTTAACTTTAGTGAAATCTCCTGATTTTGATTACAAACAAGGAGTGTTTATTGATTTGCCTGTAGGTTCAGACTTTGTAAATCTAAAACAATTTGATTTCAAGGAAAACTCTCTTGATTCAAGAGTTTATGAAATTAAACCTGAGTATAAATAAAATAATTATGAGTACGATTTTTCTTGGAAGTAAAAATTTGCCAATACCCTTTTCAACGTTTTAATTTCCCCATCAGTAATATCAAAACCGTAGTCAAAGACGTTCTCTTTGGTTATTTTCTTTGATATTGTAGCTAAGATAAACTTTGTTTCACTATTCAAACCACGAGCTTTTAGGATTAATTGTAGGAAACTTATTCTTTCAGAAAAAGTGCAGTCAGATTTAATTTTCTTTAACATTAGTTGATACAACTCGTCATCTTTCTGAAGCCTTTTTAAGACGGGTTTAATGATCGATGAAAAAAATCTAGCATTTTGAGGAGTTTTTTCATATGTCATAAGTAGATCAGAAACACCTTTAATAATTGCTTTATTACTCCCTTTTAAACTAACCATTCTAAAATAAGTACCCCAAGAAATTTGAGGGCTGTTCTTTGCAAGATAGTCGAAAGATGTTTGTAGATAGGTACTGTTGGGCCATCCCTCGCTTAATAGTTTAATTGCATTCTCATCAACAGGCATTTTAGTATTAATCCTGGCTTCAATCATTTCTTGAACTTTTTCATCTCCCTTAAAATTCCTGCCCAGAATTTCAACTGCCACCAGACTATCACTATGAGTTATTTCATTATGCCTAAGGTATTGTGGGTCGTTTCTATTTGTAACAGCTATAACATTTAAGCAGTACTCCAGAAGAAGAAGGCTTTTAGGGACAGTTCTTTCTAGGAAATACAGACTATTTGATCTTGCTACTTTTGTATGAAGATTTGTGAAATAACCCAAAGCCTCTTTTTTGGGCGTGTTATATTTATCGGCAAGTATACATAACTTATCCCACACATATTCAGAGGATGAATGGTGTGCAAATAGTCTTTGCCAAAACTCTGTTTTTAATATTAATTTTATTTCATCCCAATTTTCAAGTACAAATTTAATCATTGGCAAATTAATTCTCATACCTTCAATTACTGAAATGTTTACAAATCTTTCTGTTTTATCCGCCGATCTCATTTTTTCATTTAGAGTTAAAACCTTAGGTAGGTGTCCTAAGATAAAGAGCCCACAAAATGCGGCCAATCGACGTTCTGTATAATCGGGTCCGTAACAACCAATATCCTCAATGAGTTTTGCTAAAACAGTAGAATTATCTTGACCTTTAGATTTTAACTTGTTGTAGAAACCAATAGATGCCTGAACTTTAACATCTTCGTCGTGATCCATATCGTAAGAACTTAAAATAGTTGATTCAAATTCAATATCTATCGTATTTTCAGCTAAATATTTCGCTATTACCATCTTTAAAGATGTAGGCAATGAACGCATCAGAGTATTAATTCTTTGTCTAATTTCACCGTCTTTAAAATATACGCCAGCCGCTATTGAAGCATCAAAGTCTTTGTCGATTAAAACAGTTTTTGCAATTTCTTTAACCCTACTATCCTTTGAAAATTCTCTTATGAATCTATGTAAAAAACCGTCATACATTCTAGCTTTTTTTCGAGGAAGAACCTCGTCGATAATAAATGTAACAATTTCTCCCTCCATTTTTTTCGATTTGTTTAATTGAGACAATCCTTCAACTGCGAAGTCTATCCTTTCGCATTTTTTATCTCGCATCATTTTCATCAACAAGTTCTTAGCTTCTTTTGGATCAATAATTATTCTAGGGATAAGATGTGCCACAGAAGATGCTTTAGTTACGGGCCCTCTCGCAATTTTTACTAATACGGATTTAACGTCAGGATCTTTAATACCCCAACCATCAAGAAGCGCAGACGCTGGCCAATGAATAAACCCTCTCTCTTGTACTTTTTTTATTAAATATTTTTTACAGACTTCTGTTCTTCCTAAAAGAGAAGCTAAAGAGGCATCTGTATCCATAGGGTTTTTGGAAGTTATCCATTCATCGATTGCTAATATTAATTCAGGATCATCTTTAAAACTGGTACTTAACATTTTCCAAGAGTCTAGATGAATGCTCGAAAATGGATGCTGATCATATTTTATTTGATTAAGAGCGAAACCCCTTACATCTTTATCATACGGATAATCTTTTAGGAGAACAGTTAGTGCTGGGGTTCTATCAAATTCACGGCCATAAGAAGCATATGAGCTTAAAGCCACTTTCTTTGTTAATTGCGAATGAGGCCAACCCTTCATTAAAAGATCCGCTATATCGGCTTGCCATTGATTCGAGAGGCCACTCTCCCAATTAGATAGCCAAATGAGGTCTTTTCTATCTTTTTCTGTCTGTTGCTTATTGGCAATCTTGTATATTATTGACAACGTTTTTAGTGCAGAGTTTGTAGAGTCTTTTATCATACCAAACAATTTTTTAGTCACCGAGCCATTCTTCCATCCAATTAATAATGCCTCCAGAGCAACAGCTTGAACTGTTGGATTTGTAGTGGAGTGGATTAGTTCTTCTAGTTTTCTCTCAAGAGCTTTGTCATTTTTATAAATAGCAGCCAAGCTCTTACCTGCGTTTCTCGATCCATCAACTACTCCTAGCCATAATGTGTCCAAAGTAACTGTTTCTTTTGGCCAAGATGACATCTCCTTATAAACAGAGTCTTTATTCCAATAACCACCGAGTTGATTAGGAAACCAATAGTGTAGTTTTTCCTCAACAATTTTTCTAGCTTGAGCTGATCTAAGACCGCCCAGTATTTGACCTAGAACTTTTTCTCTATAACTAATAGGTAGCGGAGATTCTACGTCATTAAAAGCCTCATTGATTAAGTCTCTAGCTTTTTTAGGAGAACAATTAAAGTCACCAAACGCAACTTCATATAAAATAGAGTCTATGGCTGGTTTATTACTTAAGTCTTTTCTTAGCGGTAAAAGAAGATCAATAAAGTTGTCAGTATCTTCGTTTCTCATTGAGAGATTAAACATACTCAGAATAACCTCTTTCCATTGAGGGTTTGTGGAGTTTTCTAAAATAATTTTTTTCTGTTCTTTTAAAGGCAATCTAGATATATGGAAAGCTGATAAATATTCCTGAAAGGCCCTATGAAAGAAGCCAATTTCTTGAGGTGATTTTTTAACAAGTAATCCAAGATTATCTTCGCCAACTTCAACAATAACAGAAGCAATCTTTTTAGCGTCAACTTCTGAGGAAGACAAACCGTAACTATCATCAATAAGAAATCTTATTATATTTTTCTTTGCCTCTTCTTGATCAATAGTTCCACTACCGTTAACACTTTGAATAGTAAAAGCTAAATGAGAAAAAATTTTTTTGAGTTCGTCGTTTGAAAAAGTAAGCTCTTTAACATTAGCTCCAGAAGTTACTTTTCTTTTTTCAGGATGAACACCGATCAAATGATTTATCAATTCATCGTAAGCTTTAAATCTATTTTGAGGTAATTTTATTTTCTGTAATTTTAGAAGGATTAAGAGAGAAAGGAGTAACGGAATTCTCCCAAGTTCTTTGAGTGCAGGAGAATTTTGTAATTCTTCTAAGAAATTCTGAGTCTCTAAGGCAGATTCTTTTGAGATGACTTCAGCCGAGACTTGCTTTTCGCCAGAATGTATTTCTTTGACTCTTGCTTTAAACCAAATATTACTCAACTCTTTCTGTTGATTTGCATCAAAGCCCTCTATATAACCTACTTTCCAGTCTATTGTTGATATTCCTAACTTTTTAAATCCATTTATTCTGCTCGTAATAAAAGTTGGGAGATTATTTTCTCCAACAAATATGCTCAATCGATCTATTGCAATTTTAGCTGATAATTCGTCGCTCCATTCGTCAAGACCATCTACTAAAAGTAAAATCTTTTTTGTCGACAATGCTTGGTTTATCAGAGGTACGAGTTCGCTTTTTGACCAACTGTTGAGCCACTTCTCGATAATTTCGTTCATCGATAAATCTTGCTTTTGAGAAATCATCTTCGTCCAAAAGGCAAAAGAAATCCATAGTGGAATATGGTCTCTGTATTCATTGGAAAGGTTCTCAAGTTGGTTAGTATTTTTTAATAAATCTAATGCTATAAATCTCAGTAGCATTGTTTTTCCACTACCAGGCTCTCCTAATATAATGTTTTTATTACTTAAAGCAAGCCAATTATCTATGTTCTTTCTTTGGTCGTTAAAATCATTTAATATTGAGGCCCTAGCCTTAATAATCTTTACTCGATCTTCTTCTACATCAGCACCTACAAGTGAGGTGTCTATATCCTCGTCACTTTCAGATGCTTTCTCAAGAGTTTCCGAATACGAAGTTTTTTCATTTATAAAAGGTACAACAAATCTATCTTGTAGTGGTATGTTTTGCTTACCAATAGCTGAACTGGGTATACCAGGATCGTGAAACGCAAAAGTATATTGATAGAAATTCAAAAGATCCTTTTTAAGTTTAAGAGTATCAATTTTTGGAGAAGTTGTAATTATGCTAGTAGCGACTGACTCTCCACAAAAGTTTTTTAACCATTCAGGTCCAAATGTGTCGAAAACTAATTGCGGATTTGATTTAAGTTTTTGGTTTAATTTTACTGTATCCCAAATCTCAAATTTAACTTTTTCCTTACCCAGTCTATTTCTTTGTTTCTCTATTTCATCTGATCTTATTGTAGAAGCAAGACTTTCTTGACTACATAAAACAAAAGTTTTTGTAGATTTTAACCATTTGCCATCAATAAATTTAGTCACTGCCTTTTCTATTTTTGATGGACTAAAATCCTTTTCATTCTTACATTGATATACTGAGTAGTCAGAATTATTTTTCATCTTTGCATAAACATCAATCCCATCTTGTTTTTGCCCTTTTGTGCCATATGGTCTTGCTTCTTCAACATTTGCTTCGTTTGAAACAAGCTTAAGACATAAAACCTCAAAATCCTCCCAGCTTAAATTATTAAACGGTAAACTTTGGGCATTTGGAGTGACAGGGGGAGAAATTATTGAAGCAACTGGTCTTTTGATCAGGTCTTTAATATCTTGTATAGTTTCATTTTCTTGGGATTCCATAAGGCTTGATTTTATCATTTTTAAGCCCTAAAATCTATATATTTTTTCTAAAAATGGTGTAATTATATTACAAGCCAATAGAGTAAATCATATCTATTTTTTATTGGCGTTGCGTAGTAAAAATATAACCCTTGAGTCCTTGATGCATTTATTATACTCAGTATTAGAAAATTCGTCTCTTTTTTTATCCCAAGATTCGTATATGCCCTGAGCCACGCAATAGTTTAAAATCTTGACCTCATATTTATAGCGTTTATATATAGCAAACGTTATAAGAAGGATTAAGACTATTATTGATATTATTTTTATTTTTTTCATATATTTACCCCTTGGATTCTTTATGGGCACTAATTAATAATTTTATAATAACCACACAAAGTATTACGTATAGGTATATAGGGGTTAAGCTAGATGAAAACTTTCCGCTTACGTCGTATTTACTCGAAACATAAATCGCGCAATTAACCAAAGTCATAACAAGAGAATAAATACCACCAGCAATAAAGGCACCCTTATCGCCCTTCTTAACTCCATAAGCTATTGGAAGTATAAAAACACCCAAAAGAAAATTTCTGCTTAAAAAGAACATTATTAGTAAAAAAATAACCGCCTTGCCTTTTGACGTTTTGTACCATTTTTGAGAATTGTTATTTGTATTTTCCATAACTTTAGCGGGGCTTAATTCTAGTTAGGACACAAAAAGCTCCTAGCCAGATGAGTAATCTTTCGATCACTTATGCCCGTTTCCAGGCACAGCCCGCTAAAGCCAAACTCTGACTAGGAGTTCTTTATGCTTTAGCGGGGCTTATGACCATATCCTAAAGTGATCTCTAGGGGTTAGGTCCATATTAAATTGTATTTTAATGATAACCCTTTTTGTCGACAAAGACAAATAAATATATGGTAGGAAAAGGGTGGATCTTTATGGTGGTAAATGGTGGCATTGTACTGGGGCAAAATGGGGTGTTTTCTATAGGTAATTATTGCTAAATCCATAATGACGCAAAAGGTCGCATTTTTTAGGCAGTTATTTGGATTATAAAATGTCGACAAAAATATAAAAAAATGGCAAGATGTTTGTATGGACTCAAGCACTATTGAACAGTTTAATTTAATAAAATCTGATGTAGAAAAACTACTAAGACTTGTTGATTTTATAGATAAACAAAAATTTGAAATGGCAAGAAAATCAATGTCTTTTATCAATATAGAAATACCCTTATCCTTAATAAGGGTTTCAGAATTTAATACTGAAGACATAAATAGACTGTCTAATATTTTTAATAAAAAATTTATTATAGAAAAAAACTTTCTTATGGAAGACTCGTTATCTGAAAGCATACTTATAAATAAGCATTTATTTTCTGCTAAATCTATGAAAGAAGAATTGGCTAACCTTCTTGAAATAGCACCTGAAAATAATGGGGTTATAATATTACAACTTGAAGGTAATATTCTTAAAAAAGAAATTGGAGGCCAAGTACTTACTTGTCACTTTAAGGTTGAAAAAATGCCACTCGAAATACTAACAAAATTATCAAAAAGTAATTCCCCTTTAAAAGGAACTGAACTAGGCATTGCTCCGAATATTCCAAGAACCATCTCTGAAATAAACGAAAAGGCTAGTAAGGATTTAAATCTAGGAACTAAGTATAAATTAATTGAAAACGAAGGAGGGTATTATATAAATAACAAGTATAAAATTATTTAACTTTTACAATATACATAAATATACGGTTGATAAATAAAGGAAATCACCAAAAAACACTTTAAAAACAAGTGTTTTTTATTTGCGTAAAAATCCCAATCCTATATTTAAAAACACCCGGCAAGGGCTTAAGCTTATATCTATGATAGCAGTAAAAAGAAAACCTTTTAGTAAAAGAATCACGAAACAAGTTCGTGTGGCTCTTTACGTTCACGGAAAACTTTTAAGCAAAGCTCGCCAAGAAAGGCGTACTGTATCAAAAATGGTCGAAAAAATATGTCTTTGGTATTTTAATAATGAAATTAAGTAGCATTGCAATTCAAGATTTAAGATTAGCTCTTCGAAAATCATACGGAGAGAATTTTGACATTAACCTGAATGACGACGAGGTTAACGAGATTGGATTTATGCTATTTACCCTATTGTCAGAAAACCTAAAACATAAAATGACTACCAACATTAACAAGCACGATGAGATCAATTAAAAGTAATTTTGAAAAAATTTCTAAAAACAATCCAAACCTGGGTGCATACCCTTGCTTGGCTATGGCAGTGGCAAGAAAACAGTTTTCGCCAAGATCTATATCAAAAGCGTATTACGAATTGGTGCCCGAAAATGAATACGTAAAAAGCGAATCCAGGGCACAAATTAACCACTTAGATCTTTTGTCCAACGGGCCCGAGGAGTGCATAAAAACGGCTTAAAATCGTTTTATAGGCCAAGAAATACCCTGTCAGGTATATATACACAAAACGTCACAACAAACTCTTTTTGGGGCAGAGAGTATAAATAAGCTCCAACAAGCAAAAAACCCTAAGGAGTAATTAAGGCATAGATGCGAAAGCTGGGAAAATGGTGTCGCGCTTCCACCCAGCCATTGGATCTGTGCCGTAATATTTCCAGGTATGAATGAGGTATATGAGGTATGAATTTACCTAAAGGGCCTGCATTGTGTACCTCAAATATCGTGACTAAATATTGAAAAAATTAAAAAGGCTTTTTTCGTAAATAGACCTTATTTAATAAACATAAAAATACCTTTGATAATTTAAGTATCCAAAGGTAAAGCGCGGCTTATTGTCAAAAAATTGTTATTAGAAAAAATTCTTGTTAAAATACAAGTGCTACACCAAAGAAATATAAGAATATTAAAATAAAAACAGTATTCTTGTATATAAAAACGAGGTAACGACTCTTCTTTGGTGTAGCAACTAAAAGTAATCGGTCGTTGCCTCATTTTTGTCTATGAATAATTATAACCAACTAGATTTTACAAAACTTAAACCTATCGGATATTTTAGAAAGTCTTCGGAAAGCGAGGATAAGCAAATGCTATCTATCGAATCTCAAAAAGACGAAGCAAAAAGAATTGTGGATTTTTACAAACTACCAAACTTTGTGAATGTTTTTGAAGAATCTAAGTCTGCAAAAAAAGAATCTTGCAGGCCTAAATTTATTGAAATGTTAAGAATGATAAACGTAGGTATGGCCGATTCAATTGTTTGCTGGAAGATTGACCGATTAGCTAGAAATATGAGCGAGGGTGGAATAATTATCGACCTGTTAAGTTCGGGTGTTATAAAAGCAATCATCACTCACGATAAAGTTTATTACCCTTCAGATAATGTTTTACTTATGTCGGTTGAATTTGGCCAAGGTAAACAGTATGTTAAAGATCTTTCTGTAAATGTTAAGCGAGGACACGTTAAAAAGGCTTCAATGGGAATACCTCACGGAGTCTCCTCGCTAGGATTTCTTAATGACAGGACAGAAGAAAAAGGTAATCGAAAGTGGCTTGTTGACGAAAAAAGAATATGGAAAATAAAAAAACTTTTTGAGCTATTTTTAACAGGAACATATTCAGCAGGTAAACTTTATAAATATGCCGTAGACGAACTTAACCTAACAACAGCCGAAAGAAAAAGAAGCGGTGGAAACCCAATTGTTATGTCTAGAATATATGAAATACTAAAAGACCCAGTATATGCAGGATTCTTCTTTTACGGTGGCGAAAGGTATGAGCTTGATAAAAATTTACCAAGACTTATTACAGAATCAGAACACAACAAAGTAAAGCAAATACTTTCACGTAAAAATATACCAAAGATACAAAGTCACGAATCAATATACTCTGGCTTTATACAATCAGAAGAAGGTAATTTTATGGGTCAAGACGTAAAGTTTCAAGTTATATGTGACTGTAAAAACAAATTTGCCTTTAGAAGCAAAAGTCACTGCCCTAGTTGCGGTATTGAAATTGATAAAATGGAAAACCCAAAATACTTGAATAAGTCCTATTACTATAATGTTAAAAAGAAGAAGTCGGGCCAAAAATATAAGTCAATAACCGAAGAAATTATAACCACACAACTATTGGATTTTATTGATAAAAATCTAAACTTCTCAAAAGACTTAATTGATTGGTCTAAAAAACATATACACGAAATGAAAAATAAAGAGATTTCAGAAAATATTTTAATGGCCCAAAACAAAGAATCACGGGGTCAAGATTTTGAATCGAAAAAATCACGACTGCGTGGCCTGCTTCGAGATAGCAAGATAACAGATAGCGATTATGAAATTGATTTAAATAATCTAAAAAATGAATATTCTGATATAGGCACGCCAGGCCCATCAAGCTTAGATTGGTATCAAGAAATGATAGATATCACAGAACTAACCCAAGGCACTATTGAGATTTTACAAAACGGATCATTTCAAGCCAAAAGAAACATACTTTCAAGCCTTGGTTCGAACCTAGTGTGGAACGACGAAATACTTAGTATTTATAACAAAAAATCAATACAAGTACTCACTGACGGCATAAAACGTATAAAGTCAGAATTTCCAAAGTTCGAACCTAAATTAAGCTTTGCAGAACAAGGCTTAAATGAAAAAAATGAGTCATTTGACCCACTTTTTTCTACAATGCTCCTTGGGTAGGATTCGAACCTACGACCAATCGCTTAACAGGCGACCGCTCTACCGCTGAGCTACCAAGGAATACCCAAGATTATAGCAAAAATTAGCTTTTTCGCAAGACCAAGCAAGATAAATTTTAGACAAAGTTTGACAAAATATACAAGTTCTTATATTGTTCACAAGGAGGAAATCAAAAAAAATGGTAATACTATTAACTGCCCCGTCGGGCATAGGCAAAAGCACTTTACTACTGGGGCTAATATCCCAAGAGGGTTTTGAGAAATCAATAGGTTTTATTACTACTGAAATATTAATTAGTAATAAAACAAGAATTGGTTTTACTATGACAAATATTAAAACCAAGGAATCTGGAACAATCGCCCACAAGCAAACAACTAACAATAAATTCAAGGTTGGCGATTATTATGTTAACGTAGCCCAAATACTGCAAGTCATAAAAGACATACAAGTAGACAAGAGCTCTATTTTAATTATTGACGAAATAGGTGGACTGCAAACAATTTCTAGCGATTTTAAACAATTTGTTAGAAAAAATATCAATGTAGCAAAATTCTGTATTGCAACAATTACGTGCGACACAGAGGTGCAATTGGCAAATGAGTTAAAACAAAACCCTGAATTCTTGTTGTTAAACTTAACTATCGATAACAGAGTTTGGTTAATGAAAGTTTTAGCCCATCTAAAAAGTAGATCGTTTGAGTATGACTCAATTAGCCTAGAAAAAAGGCTGGAGTTTAACAAAAAATTAGCCGATTACCTAAAAAGACCAGATTCAAAATTTGAATCTGCTTTATTGAAAATAAATGAAATGCTGTTTTTCATGAAATAGGTACACAGTAAAAAGGCCCAGTAAATTCGGGCCTTTTTGATTACTATTTTTTAGTTTTTTTAGCAACAGGTTTTGTGTCTGTTTTTGTAGTCTTTTTCAATTTACAAGTTTCGCACATACAACCATAGGGTTTAATGAATTCATCAAAGTATTCTTTGCCGTAGTCATAGGTTATTTCGTCACCCTTGTTAATATTTTTTATAGCCTTTACATAAACACGTGATTTTATAATGTCGCTTTCGGCATTACCTTTTTTACACGAGTGGTTCATGTAGCGGGCAGTGTTCCACCGTGGGCTACCATCAATAGTTATGCGGTTGTTGACCTCGAATAAATATTTGGTAGTATTACCTTCAACCTCTTTATTAGGGCGCACAATACCAACGTATTCAATAATCCAGTCACCTTTTTTAATATCTTTTTCAGCAAATAAACCAAAGCCCGAAATGCCTCGTTTAACTTTGTAATAAGATTTATCTAATACTTTAATTTCTTTCATATAAGAGCAAATTATACACTATATGTTATACTTTATACAATAATATGGCCAAAATTCATTCGTTTATTACCACGTTTTCACGTGAAAATTTAAAACTAACCATTACCGATGAAAAAACAATTCACCAAGTTTTTACTGTTTTAAGGATCGAGAAGGGTGAAAAAATTTACATAGGCGATGGCCAAAACGTACGCTACCAAACCGAAATATTAGAAATTGACAAAAAACAACTTGTTTGCCAAATCATAAAAGAAGAACTAGCCCAACACAATACGCCCGAAATAGTCATAGCCCTAGCTACAATTAAAAAAGAAAGTTTTGAATACGCGCTTGAAAAAATGACCGAGGTAGGTGTCGATGGTATATTGCCACTAACGACCGACAAGGTAATTAAAAAAGGTGTTAACGTCGAGCGTTGCGAAATTATTTTACGCGAAGCCAGCGAACAGTCAGGCCGTATTTGTGTGCCTAAATTACTACCCGAAACAGATGTGCAACATGCCTTTGAGTATTTTTTAAACAAACCTGACACCCAACTAGTTTTTTGCGATATGCCAACCGATACACAACCCAGCAAGGTAGAAACAAAAAAACAAATTGTCGAAAACCCTAAAAGCATTATATTTTTCATTGGGCCCGAGGGTGGCTGGTCAGACCGCGAGAAATTATCGGTTAGTTTACTAGGTATACCAACGTACAATTTGGGTATAAACACGCTACGTGCCGAAACTGCCGCCATTATTGCCACGTACCTAGCTGTTAACAACAAACTATAACTAAATCAAGAATTAAATATGCATTTTTATCACGCAATTATATTAGGCATAGTCGAAGGTTTAACCGAGTTTTTACCTATTTCATCAACCGGGCATTTGATGTTATTTTCAAACTTGCTAAAACTACCCCAAACTGAATTTTTAAAAAGCTTTGAAGTAATCATTCAACTAGGTGCAATACTGGCAGTATTAATTTTATATATTAAAAAAATTCTAAACAATAAAAACATAATTTTAAATTTAATTTATGCTTTTATACCAACAGCCGTAATTGGTTTAGTATTTTACAAACAAGTTAAAATAATTATGGGCAACATTTTAATAGTACCAATTGCATTAATTGTGGGCGGTATTATTATAATTTTGGTTGAAAAATACATACAAAACAGCGCCCAAAATGCTGAAAATAGCTTAGCGACTAACCAGTCTAAACCAATAAACAGCAAAGAATCATTTATATTGGGCGTAATTCAAACCTTGGCATTTATACCCGGCGTATCGCGGTCAGGTGCAATAATTATTGGCGGTCTTTTGCGCAAAATATCACGTGTTGAAATTGTTGAATTTTCATTCATGTTAGCACTGCCCACTATGTTTGCGGCCACCGGTTTAGACTTATTAAAAACAGGTTTTAGTTTTACAAACAATGAATGGTCACTATTGGCCGTTGGTTTTATTACCGCCTTTATTGTTGCACTAATTGCCGTTAAAACATTTTTAAAATTTATTACCACAAACTCATTCAAATCATTTGGTTGGTATCGTATAATAGTAGGTATAATATTTTTGTTTATATTACTGTAAAATTCTAAAAAATATGTGGCAAAATAAAAACCATGCAAGAGCTCGCGAGCTTTTTATTTTGCCACATATTTTTTAATAAATTAATACAAAAAAACCGCCCGTCAATAAAATCGGGGCGGTTAGAATACTTAAAATACTATTTATCCTTTTTTTTCTCAACACATTGGCATGTTTTCTCATCTAAATCCCTATCCATTAGATAGCATTTTGGAGGATTAGGGCACGGGGTAAACTCGGCGACCGTTTTAGGGTCAATTTTACCCGTGGGTGTTGCTGCAGTAGAAGAAGGCTCTTCAGGTTGTGATGACATAATAGTCGCCGGCTTGAAGTCAATTTTGACACCAACGTCAGAGTAATTCGTACCCGCCAAAACTGGCACTCCCTCTTTTTTGGAGTCAAAATCAAGCATTTCGGTAGCAGATAATTTCATCCAACTGGCATAAATTGTGACGTTCCCCTTTTTCCTTTTGATAGCATTATAATCATCTATTGGAATATACATTGTTAGAGTCCTCTCTGTCTTTTTGTAAAAAGACTTACCAGGAGGGTCTTGTGGAACCAGTACCGAATCTATATAGATTGGCGAAACCCTGTAAAATTTACCTCCCAACTCTGGATAGCCGATGAAGTTTGCTGGCTTAAAATCAGCCTTAAAAACATAGTCTTTGGTTGGGGTATCAGTGGGTTTTTTTCTAACCTCGACTTTTACCTCTCTAAATACCGTGTCATGGACGATAATTGCTGTCTCCATTTGAACTGAATCCATAGCTCGGTGTATTTTTTCATAAGCTTTGTTGTTGGCAATGTTTATGCCTTCGGCCTTGCCTTTTTCATAGGCTCGAGTGATTCTTTTGCTTTTGGTTGTACAGGAAGAAGCTAGTATAATACTAGTCATGGCGAATAATAGTAATTTCTTTTTCATTTTGCTTTTTATTAGATTGTTAGATGTACTGTAAACCTGTATACTAACAATAACCTTGACAAATGTCAAGTAAATATATACAAAATATGTGTCCTGGTACGCATACAAAAAACCACCCTTACTGGGTGGTTTTACACTGGTATTATTCAATTAAATTCATATACTGTACGGCCAAATCAATATAAGTTGCGCAATTAGTCGCCCTTAGCCTATTAACCACAATATCAATGTCTTTTTGATTAAAATCGCCAAATATATCAAACTCCATTCCAATATATTCATACAAAACAAATAGTTCGTAATTTGAATATTTGGTAATATCTTTCTTCAAAACACATTTAGTATATACATATGCAGTACTATCCATACTAAATGAAGTTGTTTTAATTTGAGAATTTGCAAAAATAATCGCATTTTTTGTAAATGTATTATTGCAAAACTGCAAATTATAAGCAGAGTTGGCAAGACTAATTTGTCTTAGTATATTCAAATTGTCTAACACCTCTTTGTCATGACTATAAAAGTCCTTAATAACCAAATTTGAGGTATCTATATTTGCCAGATCGTTTCTACCCTCAACAGGTAACTTAGAATAAAAGTCAACAACTTGAACTAGTGTCACATAATCATTTTCTGTCTTGACAGAATTTAGAACATCAGTAGCCGCCATAATGGTTTTCAGTAATCGATCAAGCCTGGCTGGTTCATAAGTACTGTATACGTTTTCAGTCGGCAACAGGCTTTCATAGATAGCTAACTTTTTCAAAAACTCAGGTGAATTTTCACACTGAGCTGATACATACTGAAACGATAGTGTTGTGAGTAATACAAATAAGATAAATAATTTTTTCATTTTTATTAAAATTTTTTAGAACACTGTGGACCATCCACAAGCTGACTGTTTTATAGCATACTTATGAGCACTGTCAAAGGCGCGCTTGGAATTTCCAAGCGCGCCTTTTGTTTAACTTATAGCTAAAAATGCACGATGTCTTTGATCGTAATTACTACCATTAGCAACAATAGCAATAATATACCAATACCATTTATGTACCCCATAACCTTTTGAGAGACTTTTTTGCGAGTTACGGTCTCGATTAGCACAAACAATATGCGCCCACCATCAAGCCCCGGGAATGGCACCAAATTTAAAATAGCTAAATTAATAGAAAGTATGGCCGCAAACGACAATAGATACGCCAAACCAAAAGTACTTGCCTGCCCTACTTGTTTAACGATACCAATTGGGCCCGAGACTTCACCCCCAACACTAACACCAGTAAATAATTTGCCAAATAAATTTATAAAACCCTTAAATGTTTCAACTGTATAGTAATAAGTCGCCTTGGCTGATGCAATTATAGCCTTGCCAAATGAAAGCTTGTTCGTTTGCACCGATTGCATTTCAACTCCAATTTTATTTATACCATCGACTTTTTCGGGCACAATATTTAAAATATTTTCACTTCCCCCGCGCAAAACAGTAACAGTTAGCGGTTTGCCTTCACGTACAGCACTAATGACTGTGCCCGGGTCGTTAATGGTCAAGTCTCTGTTTTCGTATTGAACACGCGTGACGGTATCACCAACCATAAAGCCACCCTTGCTACCGGCACCACCGTCAACAATATTTGTAACTAACACCTGAGCATTTTCAGTACCAGTTGCCTGTTGTGGCATACCTAATGACATTGCCCCAAAAAACAAAACCCAGGCAATTAAAATATTCATGACAATACCTGCAACTAAAACAATTATTTGAGCGTATTTAGGTTTTGAAGCAAACGAACCACTTGAAACGTCTTCGTTGTCTTCGCCTTTGATTTTTACATAGCCGCCCAATGGTAACAAATTAAACGAAAACTTAGTTCGTTTATGCATGAATGAAGCTAGTCGTGGTGGAAAGCCAAAAGCAAATTCGTCAACCAACATACCGAACCATTTTGCAGTTTGAAAATGCCCAAACTCATGAACAATAACTAAAACTAACAGTATTATAATAAAATAAACTACTGACATATTAAACTGTCATTACGTCTTTTTCTTTTCTCGCAAAAAGGTCTTCTAAACTGTTGTTGGCTTCGTCAACATATTTTTGCAATTCATCAAGTGACCTAAACTTGTCGTCTTCGGTCAATTCATTCGCCTTTTCAAGCGCGCGAATGTCGTCTTGGGTTTTTTCGCGTTCTTTGCGTATGCGAATACGAGCTTCTTCTAACATGTCACGCAAAACTTTAACCATCTTTTGACGAGTTTCGGTTGTAAGCATTGGAAAAATTACACGCAAACCGTCACTGTCTGACACAACCGACAAACCAACATCGGCATCGTTTACCGCCTTTTCAATAGCTTTAACGTGCGATTTGTCCCACGGTATAACACGTAGTGTTTTAGCATCTTCAATACTAACTGATGCAATGTTTTTAATAGGCATCATAGAGCCATAGCTTTCGACTGAAATACTGTCTAGCACTATAGGGCTGGCCTTGCCAGTATGTAATGATAAAAATTCGTTAGCTAGCCATTCGCTAGTATTTTTAAAAGCCTCTTTTGTTTGTGTAAAATTATACGCCATATGTTGTGTATTCTAACATAAAATATTAAAAATAAGTACTACAAAGTCAGTATTTTTTAAATGACTACAGCGTAACGGCTAAAAATTCTAGCACCTGTTTGGCCGAAGTACCCGATTCGAACAAATTGTCGTGCAATTCGGCCAAGGTTTGTTTTTGGTCGGGGTTCAATTTGTCGCCATTATTATTTAAAATTTGGCTTATTAGTTTTTGCGCATTGGGACGAATGTCGTCATGTTCAGAATCTAATATTTTTTTGACTACCTCTAGCCTTTCGATAACACTTAACCCGACGAAATTACCCTTCTTGGCCATTGCTGTATTTTTAACATCAATAACCTGCATGCGTGAAATTAGCGTATCTAATATGTTGGCGCGGCTTTTTGTAACTAGTATTATTTGCTTTTCATTGTTCGGTTCCTCGAGTGTTTTTAAAAATGCATTTTGGGCAATATCTAAAAAAGAATCAAAATATATAACATGAGCTTCTTGCCCGCGAGTTAGCAAAAAATTACTCAAACCCCTGACGTCGTCAATTTTAATTTTTGAGAAAAAGTGACTTCGTACAGGTTCGTACAAACTAGACACAATACTTTTTATGTCTAAATCCTTGTTATCAGTAATTATTAAATAAGCATGCATGTTTTTATTTATAATTTTACTTTATAAATTTTTAATGTTTCGACCCTAGTGCCTTTTTATATGAATCTAGGTGTATTAGTGCCTCGCCGGTACCAGTAACCACACAATATAGTGGGTTATCGGCCAAACGTGTTTGCACACCTGTTTTGTTTTCAATCAACGTTGTTAAATTCATTAATTGCGATGTACCACCGGTTAAAATAATACCGTGATCCATTATGTCACTAGCCAATTCA
The DNA here is from genome assembly GCA_017992305.1 of Minisyncoccota bacterium. GTDB lineage: Bacteria > Patescibacteriota > Minisyncoccia > Phycocordibacterales > UBA9973 > MFUC01. The sequence goes on along the minus strand of JAGOOX010000003.1, from coordinate 22,885 downwards.
GGTGGAGTTTCAGCCAAGACTACCTTGATGGCGCCAATGATTTGTTCTAATACTTCATCAATTGCTACGACTATTTCATTAGTTTTTAATTGAATGCTTTTAGGCAAGCCTTCGTTATAGTCGCGACCTTTTATAGTCATTTCAAGCTCGTCTTTTAATACCGTTGCCGATGTTATTGTTTTTTTAATCTCTTCAGCGGTGCGTTCGCCAATAGCTAGGCCATACTTTTTCTTTACATATTCAATAATTGCGGCATCTAGTTTATCGCCCGCGGCTTTGACTGATGAACAGTGAACAATACTACCAAGCGATATAACCGCAACGTCGGTTGTACCACCACCAATATCAACCACAACGTGGCCTTTATTAGATTCGTAAATTGGTATACCAGCACCGATGGCAGCCAAAATTGGCTCCTTCATTACATAAGCGTTTTTGGCACCTGCACGAATGGCTGCGTCAATAACCGCGCGTCGTTCAGCCGATGTAATACCGGCAGGTACCGAAATTAAAACATCAGGCTTTAAAAAGTTCCATTTAGGTAATGCCTTGTTTATAAAATACCGTAACAGTGCCTCGGTGGCCCTGTAATCGGCTATAACGCCGTCTTGCATGGGTCTGTACGCAACGATATGTTCGGGGGTTTTGCCAACCATCTCTTTGGCCTCGGCCCCAACAGCCAAGATCTTTTTATCTTGCTCTGAAATTGCCACAACTGTAGGTTCATCAACGACAATACCAACACCTGGCAAAAAAACCAGAGTATTAGCCGTGCCCAAATCAATACCCAATCGTAAGCGTTTAAATATCATGTGGCCACAGTATATCAAAAAAATGCTGTTTTTTCTAGCTTAAGTTAAGTTGTGCTAAACTTGTATTATGTATGTTGTCGAGGTAGCCCTATTTAAAAAAGGTTTGCGCGAGGAATTGTCGTTTTGGAGCGCCAAGGAGCTTTCGCTTGGCACAATTGTTTCAGTACCTGTACGTTCACGATACGTAATGGGCATGGTTATAAAATGCGAATCTTTGGCATTACAAAAAAGCGATATTAAAAGCGCGCCTTTTAAATTGAAAAAAATTACCTCGGTACGTGGCCACATGCCCCATGCTGAAAATTTAGTTAACGAAATTATTGAATTTAGCAAACAATACGCCGTACCTATTAGCGAAATATTAGGCGACGCAATTGGCGAAGAAGGCATTGAAACACTGTTAAACTATGAGCCCGAATCACTATCGCAAAAATCAATTACCTATATACATGAACCGCGCGAAACTAGACTAATTTTATACAAGCGCCTAGTACGCGAAGCATTGTCGGGTAAAAAATTAATTATTATTGCAACCCCTACCAAAGCAATCGGTCGCAAAATTTTTGACACTATCGCACCCGGTATTGAAAAGCATTTAATACTGGGCCTAGAAAGTGGGCAAAACACACCGAAACTATTCAAAGATTTTTGTAATGCCGGCAAATCAATTTGTTTAATTGCTAATATAAAAAATGCTTTTGCATTGATGCCTTTTGCCGATGTTTTAATAATTGACGATTGCGGTAGCCGGTTTTATACAAACAACAAACGCCCACACATACCATATAACGAATTGGTTACAAAAATTGCCATGGCTAGCAAAACCAAAACGATTATTGCGGGTTCGTACCTAAATATTGACCAATATTTATTAGCTAAAAACAAAACCCTGCAACCCAATCGCGAATCAAATACCCGCTTTTTAATCGACAACCATAAAATCAGTTTTTCATTGCGTGACAAAAACAATTGGGAGTTGTTTACAAATGAAGCCAAAACCATAATCGCTAAATCTGACACCGAAAGGACTTTTATATTCTCGCCAAAATCAGGCTTGTTCCCAATTACTATATGTGGCGACTGCAAAAGCCCACTAACCTGTAATGTTTGCCATGCCCCAATGCGTTTAATTGAAAAAAATGCACCAAAAAATAATTCTGACAAAAACAAATCAAACGAAAGTAATAACCCAATATCAGGTCGCGAATTTGTTTGCCCAAGGTGTAAAAATACAATGCCCGCCGACACCAAATGCCCCAAATGTACCAGTTGGAATTTACGCCCATTTGGCATAGGCAGCGAAAGAATTATTGAGGCCATAAAAACCAATTACCCCGAAATAAAAATATTTTACCTAAACGAAGACTCGGGCGTAACCGAAATTAAAAAAAATTTAAAAGCCTGGGGCGAATCAAGTGGTATTTTGGTCGGCCCTGAGCGCATACTAAACAAAATAACAAATTACCCTGAAAACATAATTATTGCATCGATTGATTCATTGTTTGGTATACCAAACTATCGAATATCTGAAAAGATATTAGAAATTATTTTAAATGCCAACGATTTTGCCACCAAAAAATTACACATTATTACTGGGTTAAAAGACGAATATTTATTTACCGAAATTAAACGCGGGTCTTTAAAAATGTTTTATGAAGACGAATTAAGCGACCGCGCGCAATTAAACTTTCCACCATACGGTTATTTATTAAGTATTAAAAAAATGGTTAACGAAGCCGACATTCAAAAAACTAAAAAATTACTACGCGAAATTGATAAAAATATTGAAATTAGCGCCTATACCAAAACTGGTGGCCAAACCGTATTAATAGCCAAGGCACTGTATGACCAAAAAACTTGGGCTGAAATCATAGCACCCAAAATAAACCAAATAACCGACCAAAGCTTTGATGTGTACATAAACGAAACCGATTGGTTGAATTAATTGCCTTTTTTAAGCTTTTTTATTGCATAATTTTACGGGGTATGTTAGTATAAAAACCTATGGCAATGACTAATGTAGAAATAACAAAGAACCCAAACGAGAACGGCGGTAGCCTTTTGCGACGCTTTTCACGTAAGGTGCAAGAAGCTGGTATTATACCCAAGGTTAAAGGTGGCCGTTACGCAAAACGCAAAACTAGCAAACTTTCATTAAAAACTATCGCACTAAAGAAAATCAGCCGACGCAACGAAGTTGAAAAACTTAAAAAGCTTGGTAAAATGGCTTAATATGAGCGAAATGGTTAATGAATTTCTTTCAATAACAAACCAAACAAAAGGCAAGATTAAAATCTTGCCTTTTGTTGATGTTTTAAAACTAAAAGACGCTATTTTGGGTAAAAAATACGACCTATCAATTGCGATTGTTGGCACCCACACTGCTAAAAAAATAAATATCGAAACTCGCCAAAAAACCTATACACCAAACACGTTATCATTTGTTTATGAAAAAAATTCAGGCGAAATTATTTTGTGCCCAATTGTTATACAAAAACAAGCTTTAAAAAACAAATCAAAACTACTTGATTACAGCGCATACATAATAATACATTCAATGTTGCACCTAAAAGGGTTGGACCATGGCGACAAAATGGAAAAACTTGAGGAAAAATTTCTAAATCAATTTGGCTATAAAATCTAGTTAATAAATACTTTAAGTTATAAACATTTAAAGTTTATTGCAAAATAAGCTATAATATAAAGATAAATGAGAAACATTCGCACCAGTATTGATATTGGCTCAAGCTCTTTGCGGATGCTTGTGTTTGGCCGACCCGACAAAAAATCTCCTGAACAAATTGTAGCATTGGCCGAGGCTCAAACCGATGGCATGAAACAAGGCTATATTATTGAACCCAACCTTGTTAAAAAGGCTATAATGTCGTGCAAGGAACTATGCGAAAACAAAATTGGCTCAAAAATTAATTCGGCCGTTATTGGCTTTTCGGGTGTAGGTTTAGCATCAACATACGGTGTTGGTCAATCAATAATTTCACGCGCCGATAGTTTAGTTAGCGAAGCCGATGTCCTAAGCGCGTTAAACGATGGCGAACTAAACATAAATCTTGAAAACCGTCGCATAATACACCGCATTGCATTAGAGTATTACCTTGATGGCAACCAAATACTAGGCACCCCAATTGGTTTAAAAGGCATAAAATTAGAGGTTAAAATATTTTTTGTAACCGCCATGAAGCAACACTTAGACTCTATTTTATCAGTCGTTAGCAAGTCAGGTATTGAGGTATTAGATATTATTGCATCGCCACTTGCGACCGCATCGGCCGTATTAAATGCCAAACAAAAAAGCATGGGTGTTGGCGTTATCGACATTGGGGCTGAAACAGTTTCGGTTGCAGTGTACGAAAACAATTTACCAATCTCAGTTTTTGTATTACCAATTGGTTCAGATGATATTACCAAAGACATTGCACTAGGTTTAAAAATTGATTTTGACGAAGCTGAACAAGTTAAACTAGGCACATTACAACCAAATATTTCGCGCAAAAAATTAGAAGACATTATTTTTGCCCGCGTAATTGATTTTTTTGAACTTAGTGATAGTCAGTTGAAAAAAATAAAACGTAGCGGTTTATTACCAGCTGGAGTTTTAATTGTTGGCCGTGGTTCATTAATTAACGGAATCGAGGCTTTTGCCAAAGAAGTCATGCGATTGCCCGCCAAAGTCATAACTGAAACCTCTGGCCCCCTTGCCGAACTGCCAGATTCGTCGTGGTATACGGCTTATGGTTTGATCAATAATAACCTACAATCTGAAAATGAGCTTGAAATACAAGAGCAGAAAGACGAAAATGCCCTATCTAGCATCAAAAAAGCATGGAAGAACCTTTTGCACCAGCTCTTGCCCTAAATCCCCCTTCGTGCTAATTTTTACTTATAAACAATAATTATTATTTACACCAATTAATATATGGCCAAAATAAGTCCCGACATAGAAACATTCGCTCGCATTAAAGTCATCGGTATTGGTGGTTCAGGCAAAAACGCTATTAACCACATGATTGAATCTGACATCAAAGGTGTCGAGTTCATTGCCATGAATACTGACACGCAAGATTTACATAATTCATTAGCTGATAAAAAAATTCACATTGGTAAAAACTTAACCAAAGGTTTGGGTGCTGGTATGAATCCTGAAATCGGTCACCTTGCCGCCGAAGAAACCAAAGCCGAAATTCAAGACTCTATCAAAGGTGCCGACATGGTATTTATTGCTGGTGGTATGGGTGGCGGTACTGGTACAGGTGCTGCGCCCGTTGTCGCAAAACTTGCCAAAGAACAAGGCATACTAACTATTAGTGTTGTTACAAAACCATTTTCATTTGAAGGTAATCAACGTATGCGTTTAGCCGAAGCTGGTCTTGAAGAACTAGCCGGCGAAGTTGATGCAATTATTGTGATCCCTAACGACCGCCTATTAAGCATTGCTTCAAAAGACACTAGTTTCAAAGACGCATTTGCAATGTGTGACAAAGTTTTAAGCCAAGCCGTTGAAGGTATTTCAGACCTTATAACAATGCCTGGTAACATGAACGTTGACTTTGCCGATATTCGTGCAATTTTACAAGACGCAGGTAGCGCTATTATGGGTGTTGGTATTGCCGCAGGTGAAGACCGTGCTAAAAAAGCAGCTATGGATGCTATTAATTCACCATTACTGGACATTTCAATCAATGGCGCACGTGGTGTATTGATAAACGTATGTGGTGGTGATGACCTAGGTATACTAGAAGTTCACGAAGCTGCAAACCTAGTAACTGATAACATCGACCGCGACGCCAAAGTTATATTTGGTATGTCACATGATGACCGTTTGAAAAAAGGCGAGGTCAAAATTACCGTTATTGCAACTGGCTTCCCTACCGATACAAATCGAAAAACTTCATTTGGGGTTTCGATTAATCAGTCGATCAACCAATCAACTAACCAACCACAACCAGTTCAAAACGCAAACAGTGGTATTGGTGGACTGTTCTCATCACGCAAACCAAGTGATGGTATGGTGGTGGCTGAACCTCAACCTCAAAACGATTACCTAAAACGTGTTGAATCTGACATCGAAATGCCTGACGAAGATGAAGACGAAGACAATGGCGACGACTTCTCGGCAGTACCAGCGTTTCTACGAAGACAAAAGAAATAATACCTTTAAAAATAGCTCCCAGTGGGGGCTATTTTTATTTTTCTATAACTTACGATATAATAACTTTATGTATGAACTAATAATCATTGGTGGAGGCCCTGCGGGTTGTGCGGCAGGTGTTTACGCCGCTCGCAAACAAATTAAAACTGCTTTAATAGCTTATGAATTTGGCGGTCAATCAAACGTGTCAGACGACATTCAAAACTGGATAGGTACACCACATATTAGCGGGGCTGAACTTGCCAAAACACTCGAGGCTCATGTGCGCGAATATGCCGGCGAATTTGTTGAAATTTTAAAAGCTAAAAAAGTTGCCAATATTATAAAAAACGAAGACGGTACATTCACCGTAAACCTAGAAACTGGCGAGCAAGTAAATGCCAAGGCCGTTTTAATTACCGCAGGTAGCAACCGCCGCAAACTTGATGCTAAAAATGCTGACATGTTTGAACACAAAGGTTTGACCTATTGTGCATCGTGCGATGGCCCATTTTTTACCGACATGCCAGTTGCAGTTATTGGTGGTGGTAATGCTGGGCTTGAATCGGCGCTACAACTGTCAGCCTATTGTTCAAAAGTTTACATTTTAAACCGCAGTGACAAATTTAGGGCTGACGAAATAACGCTTGAAACAGTTCGCAAAAACCCTAAAATTGAAATTATACCAAACGCCATTTCGGTTGAAGTATTAGGCGACGAAGACAATGTATTTGTTGGTGGTTTAATTTATAAAAATACAGTAACCAATGAAGATGTCAAACTAGACGTTAAAGGCATCTTTATTGAAATTGGCCAATTACCAAATACTGGCATTGCTCGCGATTTAGTTAAACTTGATACTCACAATAAAATAATCATAGACCACAAGACCATGAAGACCTCACAGGCCGGTATTTGGGCCGCTGGTGACTGTACAGACGTGTTATACCACCAAAACAACATTGCAGCCGGCGACGCCGTTAAAGCACTAGAAGACATATACCAGTGGCTTCAAACTCAAAAGTAATTTTATACAGAAACTAAAAAGGCGCCTAGGGCGCCTTTTTTAATAACACATTTTTCGCATCATCGAACGACGATACGTGTCACGATCGATCATAATTTGAGGTCCAGTTTTGACCAGTCCAACCGGTACGCCTGAATGGTGCTCTAGTATTTCAATAAAATTTTCAATTTTTGGAAATTTTGAAAGATTTTCTTGATTATAAGCCCGTGCATCGAGGTAGTCAGCAAAAGTTAAAGCAATTTCAGACGGACGATTAATCATGCAGGCACGATCGAAACCTTGCCAACTGAATGTTGCAACCCGACGAATTGAATTTGTTACCGAGGTCCGTTCAGTCAAATCGTTTTTTGAGCCCGAGAATCTTTTTACATAATTCCAACTTACCTCTTTTGAATCTGAGTCAAAAATACCACTCGGCCCACCTACTCGTATTGGGAAAGTTCGTACCACACCAATAACCTCGGTATGAAATACATATGGATTAACTCCAACACCGGCAAAGAGAGCCATTGTAGTTGTGTCTCGACTAGTAACAAATGGAAAGTATCCATGCTCTAAACTGAGGCCAAATCCTTGTGAACCTTCAAGTGCGACGATTTCATCGTGCTCGAGCATGTCATTAATCAGGTCAGCGGTATCGCACATGTATTGTTGCAATTCAGGTACGTCTTTGGCAAACAAACAGTGTTCACTGCGTAATACTTTATCACTCATAGCCATACCAATACCTAGACCTGCTTTGGCCGACGTGCTTGAAATACGGTCAGCCAGGCCGGTTGACATCTCTCTAGCGATTTGATCGTCAGTAATAACAATTGCCCTGGGGTCAACATATAATCTGTGCTTTATTGGCAAAATCTTATTGATTTTTTCAATTTCACTTTGTAAGATCGGCAAGCTAATAACTGCTGAAATTCCGATAATTAATTTTGCATATGGGTTTATCCATGCGCAAGGAATTTGACGCATGACGTACGGCAATCCATTGTAGTATACAGTGTGGCCAGCATTTGGTGCACCAATGCGTACTGCTGCGGAAGTAATCGGTGCAAGATATTCAACTATTGCCCCCTTACCCTCCGAGCCAAACTGAAAACCATTGGCAGATACCAGGCTTCCATAATATTTTTCTAGATATTTATCCATAATAATGTTCTTTTTTCAAATACTACAGTAATTTTACAACGCCGTCAAAGTCCTTGAAGATGTTTACCAATGGCTACAAGTTAATAAATAGAAAAAGCGCCCTATAATTTAGAGTGCTTTTTAGTTTTTTAATAAACTATATATTTAACTAAATAACCCAAGCTAACAGATATTCATTGACAGGTTTATATTGAAAATATAAAGTTAATATTAGTATATACCGACTTGCTAAAAGCACCCTTTAGTGGTCATTACCTTATTTTTTTAATCATTAGCCTCATTTTAAACCAGGGATTAGGAGTAGTACCTAGGTAGCGATGAGGCTTTTTTGTTTGTTATGCTTAGGCTTGTTGACAATCTTTTTTAAATGTGTAGAGTAAAGAAAAAGTTTTATGAAAAAAATATACGCAGTAGACACTGGCAAAGTTTTTAGAGACGAGGAGGGCGCTATTGCGTCTTGCCCTGATGAATTTCGTCCACCTTATGATCTGTACAAGCCCAAAGACAAAGATTTGCAAATGAAAGTTCAAAAAGATTTAGTGTATGTACTGGTTGTCGGCCCTGGAGAAAAAGAAGTTAATAAACATGAAACAGAAATTCAACTTTTTCATTGTTTTACAAACAAAGACTTTAGGGTGCACCACTTAAGTGCCATCAGCTCAAATCTAGAGGGGGAAACTCTACCAAAGATAACATCCAATCTTTGTATACCCAAACTTGGACTGGTGAAAATTCTATGGAGAAATAGCCCATACTCTCTTGCAAAAACACTTGTGGCTCTTGAAAACAAAATTACTACTGATGGATTTGTCTACGAAAAAAGATTTTCAGGATTATTCACAAATAAAGCTGATAAGATTGTGTTTGAGCCTTCAACTGAATGGAGTGAGTTTTGGACTAACTATGGTCCACTGTTTAAAGATTAGTTAACCCAACTTCTTTGCCTGCCTAGTCCCGACGTAACGCCGGGACTTTTTTTATTTACTATATTATTTTTTAAAAAATAAAAAAAGTCAGTCCATAAATAAAAACCATTGACAAAAACTGTTTATAGTATATAGTTGAACTAGTACGATTCTCAAGTACTTAGGCATTAAATAGGTATAGACCAGCCCCCTGTGAAGGTTTAAAGGGCTGGTTTTTTTATTTAAAAATATCACTTTTTACTATTTGAAAAAGACCAGTCAGGCTTTTTTATTTGCTAAAAACCGAAAATATGCTATAAAATATAAAGTTACTATTTAAGAAGTAATTTTTAGGCTAAACCCGACTAGGTCGGGTCGCCTGGTAACTTTTGGCCTAAACAATTTGTTTACAAATTGTCGGCCGAACATTTACAAAGTAAATGTTTTAGGCCCCATCGTCTAACCAAAGGTTTTAAAGAGCGGACGCCGGCTTTTGAAAAGCCAAGGTTGAATGGGGTGCGTAAATAAAGTAAATTTAAAAAATAAAAATGGCCCCATCGTCTAACGGTTAGGACGCCGGCTTTTCAAGCCGTTAATCGGAGTTCGATTCTCCGTGGGGTCACAGCACGTTGTTATTTATAACAACACAAAAAACCTTATTTATATTGAGTATTTGGGAAACCAAAGTTTTTAATATTGTCAAAAAGCACAAAAACCCCAATGAGTGTCGAACTTTTTTAAACGTCTAGTAATTAAATCCTGCTAATTTATGACAATATGACTATTGCTTTTTTTGGTATATAATGTGCATATTATTAGATTAAATAAAATGCTTATGAAAATTAGAATAGAGCAAGCGGAACTAAATCTTCAAAGAAAGCTCGATTGGATAAGTCGATATGATTCAAGGATTGCTTTTGTTTCCGGTATTGCCATTGCGATGCTTGGTGTCCTTGTAAATGCAATTACATCATTTTGTAATCAACCTATGTATATTTATTTATCTTTTGGATTAGCATTAGGGTTACTGTTCACTAGTTTAATTTTTGTTTATAAAAGCCAATACCCTAAAACCAAGTCCAGCAATGCATCTTTAATTTATTTCGGAACAATCGCAAATTTAAAAGTTAGTGATTTTAAAAAAAGATTTAAAGATTTAACAGATGAAGAATATTTGGATGACCTTCTTAGTCAAACGCATATAAATGCACAAATTTTATCTAAAAAATTTTCTTATCTAAAAATTTCGTTGATTTTGATATTGTTATCTGTTATCCCTTGGTTAATTACTATTTATTTTTCAAAACTATATTAATCATGGCTTTAGCTGACACTTTAACAACAGAAATAGAAAGTATTCTAACAACAGCTTGGAATGTTAGAAATGGAAACATAGTTCCTGATTCAAGTAATCTGGCCTTAAATGGTGAGGCTGTAAAAATAACAGCAACTTTTTTGTATGCCGACTTAGCTGGTTCATCGGTTCTTGCTCAAAAATGTCCTTGGCAAACAACTGCGAAGATAGTTCGTGCTTACCTTAATTTATGTACAAGGTTAATTCGTAGTCATGGTGGAGAAATTAGAAGTTTTGATGGAGATCGAGTTATGGGAATTTTTAAGTCAAACACTCCAAATACTGATGCGGTCAGCTGTGCAAGAGAGATAGACTGGGCCGTTACTAATATACTTAACCCAAAAGCAACTGCAAGATTCGATTCTATAAAGAATAATAATATTCGTATTAAACATTGTGTCGGTGTTGATTCAGGTGAAGTGGTTGCTGTTCGTGCGGGACTTAGAAATAATAATGACTTAATTTGGATCGGACAGGCTCCCAGCCTTGCAGCAAAACTATCTGACATAAGAAATTATCCATATGAAGTCTACATAACTAAGGTGGCTTATGATGCTATTAGCGGTGGTAAGCAACTATCTGAAGGGGTTTGTATTTGGGAGCCTGTCATTGTTAAATACGCAGAAGAAAATCGTACTGTTTATAGAACAAAAACCCCACTAAAACCTTAGCTATTCATTGATTGATTTCTTCTGTCCTTCTAGAAAATAAAAATCTTTAATACTTGCGTCATAGAGCTCTTGCAATTTAAGCGCGTTCAAAATATGCGGAAAACCTCTCCCTTTTTCCCACTTACATATTCTGTCAATACTCTTAAAACCTAGGTGAGCAGCAACCTGCCATTGAGTTAACCCTTTTTGTGTACGATAGAATCGTAGTGTGTTTTGTATTTGTGTGTTTTTCATATAATTATATTTTAAATATTAATAACAAGTATATAAGTAGTGACAAATTGCTACATATAGCAATTTTTGTGATTTTATCTATAGTGCATGAATGAAAAAAAAGAATTTAACGAAGAGACTATTGAGACTTTAAAAGAGTTGGGTGCAGTATTGTTAGATATACATAAACGAATACTAGCTGAAGGTTTTGAAGTTCGGGATGGAAAAGTGTATAAGCAAGGAACAGATATTCTGTATATGCCACCAAAACATAGATAAATACCTAAAAGCTAATTTGTGGTATAGTTAAAGATATGGAATATGTATACTTGTTTATATATCTTGTCTTCGCACTTGCGGCTATATTTGTGCCTGAAAAGCTTGTTTGGTCTCGATTATATGCTCAGAAGAATCCTGAACTTGCTTCTGTTCCAGAGAAGTACATGATTAATTTTTACCGCTTTCTTGGTATTGGATTGTTAATAGCGCTTGCCTTTTACTTCACACAAGCAATACCTATTGTATAGTTAGGAGGACTTAGGCAGCATCGCATAGCGAGTTTTTGTTACTTATTAAAATATACCCTAATTCCTTAATGCTTTCTTTTATGTCATTGTTATTTGTACATGCTTCTGAAAGCCAGGCATTTGGGTCACACAGGTAGAAATACCAAAATTTGATATACTTAAACCATGAATAAAAAGTCTGGGGTTACAGGTTTTATGCACAAAATACCAAGTGACCTGAACGAAATAATTAAATCTAACAAAGACCTTGCCACCATATGGGGCAAGCTTACCCCACTGGCTCGCAATGAATGGATTTGTTGGGTAACTATTGTTAAAAAGCCAGAAACCAGGGCCGAACATATCAAGCGACTTTGTATTGAATTACGACAAGGTAAACGTCGCCCATGTTGTTGGCCCGGTTGCCCACACCGCAGACCCAATGCACAAAAATGGTTTGGTAAATAATAAAAACATTTCTTGCTCTAGCTGATAATTTAAAAGTCCGATATTTCTATCGGACTTAATTAAGTTTAAGATTCTATTACACTAAGTAATTCATCAGGTACGTTAAGCCAACTAATACCACTGGGTGATTCAAGCCATTTTTGGCCATCTTCACTTTGAAGCCATAAAACGCCGTGCCCGGTATGAAGCCAGTTATTGCCCCTTTCGTGTTCCGTTAACCACTTTTTTAAGTTGTCACACGTAAGTAAACTCAAGCCTTTGTGCAGGAAGCAATTTATTCTTGTGTCTTTTTCAAAAAGCCACTTGTAACCATCGGGTGAATCTATCCAATTTCTACCCATCTGAGTGGTAAGCCAATGAATTGAAATATCTTTCTGCAAAAACCTTCTTCCATTTTTAGTACCCAAAAAAACCCCTCCTTGCGTGGAGTCTAAAAAAGACATTTGATGTTGTAATAAATTTTCCATTTTTATAAACTATTTAAATATACACTATCATATAAAATCACTTTGTAAAGTAATGTCGAATTTATGTATAAAAACTGATTTGATAGACTTAAACTTTAAAATAATTTTATTACTACCCCAAGCAAAGATACCACTTTTTTGTTATAATAATTTTATATATGGATTCGTTCACCCAGCTAATTATAACTGGCATACACCAGGTGCCTCAGGCTTTTCAAATTTTTGTTATTTTTTTGTTTTCATATGCCGAGGGCTTGCCAATTATAGGTTCCATTCTGCCAGGTGGCACAATTGCATTGCTTGCGGGTAGTTTGTCAGCATCGGGTATATTTACACCCATTAGTGCGGTTTTATGTATTGCGCTGGGTAGTTTTTTGGGTGACATGACGGGGTTTTTATTAGGTAAAAAGTTTAAACAAAATAAATTTTTACTAAGAATTACTAGCCACGAAAAATACCAAAAGTCTTGGGACATGTTTGATCGCCACATAGCAATTATTACAATTTTCGGCAAACTATTACCGGTCGTTCGTTCAACACCATCTATATTTGCAGCGGTTCGCGGAGTTCGCACACGCAAATATATGCTATACAGTTTTTTGGGCTCAATACTGTGGTCATTTGCCGGAGTTTTTGCTGGTAATATTTTAACTAAATACATTGGCGACAAAGCCATTGTTGTAATACTAATTATATTAGTTGGGTCTTTTATTGTAGTTATTGGTAAAAGTTATATTAAAAAATTAAAACAAAGAAAAACAAAATCAGTAAGTAATAATAATGAATAATAAAAAGCCCCGAATTTCGGGGCTTTTTTACAAAATAGATACACTGTCCAATAAGTCTATAGGCAGGGTTAGTTTTAAACCCCGTGGAAAGTCTACTGGGTTTTCAAACTTTTTAACCACGCGACTGTCATCATCAGGTGACTTGGATTCACGAAGCTCCCCGGTAAAAAAATCTTTACCTACGTCAACTAAAAGCATGTATATAAAAATTCTTGTTGCGTCTTTGGGAAAGTAATCTTCATAATAGATTTTGTAGTTATTTTTAATGTAATCAACATGGTCATTTTTTACACATATTATAACTACTCTTTTTTCGGCCATTAAAAAGTTTAGAATGGCATTTTTTTGTTTTTGAACTTCTGTACCTTGTTCGCCTTTATTTAAAGAAACAAAGTAGGTGTTTTTCTTGTTTATCATAACTAAACTACTGGCAAAACTGTACCATAAAATAAAAAAACCCGCCAGGGTCTTCTAAATAAACCTGAGTGGGTTTTAAATTAATTAACGTTTTAAGAGGCTTTGTTTTGCTTGTCGCGATTTATAGCTTGTTTTGGTCAATTTTAGCCTTATTTACCCTGCCCTTTTTAGGGGTTGACTATATATTATATATATGCTATAAATAGTCTGTTCTTAAAAAATACGAATATGACTGCATATAAATTGGACCCGCTAGAAACTAAGCGCAAGCCAGATAAGGAAATGAAAGACAGAGGAGCCAGACTAGAGATATATCATCACTACCTTGAAACTAATGCCTATGAAAATAAGAAAGTTTTTGTTGTTTACCACAAGCAAATTATTAACTGCACGGTAAAGAACGACTTTAGTACTAACTGCTACAACTACCCACGTTTTTGGGTTGATATTGTAACTAACAAAATTATTAATATTGTTGAATATCAACGCTTAATAATTTCATTGTGGGAAAATGTTTTATGTCAATATTATGAAACAACCGGTGAAAACAAAGCCTTTAAACAAAATTTGGCTGACTGGGTTTCTATACGTGGCAGACGAGCCCAAAGACTTAGATCAAGCCAACAAACAAGCCTTCCTAAACAGCAGGTAACCCCTGTAGTAATTGAGGCCCCTGAAACTGAGCTTGATTTACCAATTCAGGAATTAGAAATTTTAGAAACATTTATCGAAACTGATCCTGAAATTGAATTAGTTCAAACCAATGAATCCACTGAAATTATTGAAATAGCTGAAATAGTTGAAATAGTTGAGGCTGAAAGTAAAAACATTGCTCCAAAAAAAGCTCGTATATGTAAAGTCAAGCTACCTACAAAGGTAAGCTCGGGTTTACGTAACCTTGTTAAATCAAAAGGCAAAGTAGCCGCATAACCAATCCCACATCGTACAACTTTAATTTATAAAGTACGGTGTGGGATTTTTATTTTGTACAAAAAATGAAAATTTTACACAAATGTGTTAATGTAGGCTTATGAATAATGAAGTGGTCAAAATACTAGCCATTGAAACATCTTGCGATGAAACAGCCATCGCCCTTTTGGCTTGCACAAACCAAAACGATACTTCAGTTAATCTATTAGGCAATATTTCAATACTTGGTAACACCGTTTCAAGTCAAGCCCAATTACATGCCGAATTCGGTGGTGTATACCCTGCCCTTGCTAAACGAGAACATGCCAAAAACATTGTGCCTGTTTTAATTGACACTTTAAACCAAGCCGGCCTACAAACTGATGGAAAATATATTTTTACTGACGAACAAAAAACTTATTTAAAAAACTTATTCAATCACGAGCCCGAATTGTACGAAAATTTTATAAATGATTTGCCAGCTATTGAAAATAACAAAATAGACAGCATTGCCATAACAACGGGGCCGGGACTAGAGCCTGCATTGTGGGTGGGTATAAACTTTGCCAAGGCGCTAAACTATATTTGGGGTGTACCATTAACACCTGTTAACCACATGGAGGGCCATATTCTAAGCCCATTACTATCACCTACTGCACCAGAATCTTCAAACAAATTTGAACTGCCAGCACTGGCGCTATTAATTAGCGGAGGCCACACCGAAATTGTTTACGTACCTGAATTAGGAGTATACCAAAAAATCGGCCAAACATTGGACGATGCTGTAGGTGAAGCCTTTGACAAAGTTGCTCGATTACTTGGCTTGCCATACCCTGGGGGCCCGCAAATCTCAAAATTAGCCCAAATAGACAGGTTGTCACACGCCAAGGCAACACTAGACCTACCTAAACCCATGCTTCATTCGGGCGACCTAAATATGTCATTCTCGGGCCTTAAAACCGCTGTTTTATACATGGTGCAAAAATTAAAAGAGGCTTCAATTACCAAAGAACTATCTGACGAACAAAAACAAAACATAGCCCGCAGTTTTGAAGATTCAGTCACTGAAGTTTTAGTTAAAAAAGTTTTAAAAGCAATTGAACAATACGGTGGCGACGAATCAGTTAAAACAATTTTAGTTGGTGGTGGAGTTTCGGCTAACACTTTTATAAAACAAAATTTAACTAATGCCGTGCAAAAATACGATGCAAATATTTCAGTGATATTTCCCGAATCTGAACTGTCGACCGACAATGCAATTATGATAGGCATGGTTGGCGCGCTAAAAAGTTTTGGAAAAAATCAAATAAAAAACTCCGACATCGTAGATGCCGGAGAGTTGGTAGCTAATTCTAACTGGAGTTTTTAATTTAGACCAAATAATCCAAAGCCTTGCATTGTTTCAAGGGTGTTTCTCATTTCTTGCGGGTTACTTGTTACCAGCTTACTGTCGCATTCGATTTTAATCTCACTTAACAAACCAGGACCTTCGCCTACTTGGGCTGCATAGCAACCCTGAACTAATGATGATGGCTGCTTGTTAACAAATTCATACAAAAAACTTAATGGCGTAACTTGTTTAATTAAAATACCATTATTGCTTTTATAATCGTCTTGAAATAAATAAGCTTCGGGGTCGTTAAAAACTTTTTCAATAACAAAAGCTTTTAATTCGTTTAGCGATTGTGGCCCATGATTGTACCGGCGGTAAAAATTAATATGGTCCTTGGCCAATAAATTAATGTGGCCACCATAAGTACGCATTTTAGAGATTTCTTTGACAAATTCAAAGACATTGTTTTGGCATAATTCTGCCGAGGTTATTACTACAGTACTTTGTTTCATATTTTATGTGCTCTCAAAAATTTATTATACATCATTTTGCCATATTTTCAAAACAATATATTTTACAATATAAAACTGGGCAAAACACCGTTTTTTTGGTATAATTTTTTTATGGATGATGCACAAAAACAAGCCTTAAATGCGCTTGAGGCAAATTTGCCAGCAAAACTTTTAAAGCCCTATGACCCAGCCGAAACCGAGGGTCGTATTTACCAAACTTGGGAGGATTCAGGCCTATTTAACCCCGATATTTGTATCGAGCAAGGCGTAACACAACCTGACGCCGAAAGCTTTTCAATTGTATTACCGCCACCAAACGTTACGGGTAGATTGCACCTAGGCCACGCTCTTGAACACAGTTTGCAAGATGCAATTGTGCGTTTTGAACGTATGCGCGGCAAAAAAACACTTTGGGTACCAGGTACCGACCACGCCGCAATTGCAACCCAGGCTAGATTTGAAAAAAACTTAACCAAAGAAACTGGTAAAAGTCGTCATGATTTCAGCCGAAGTGAATTTTTCAATATGGTTAATGAATTTGGGTTAATAAACCAAAAAGACATGCAAAAACAAATGCGCCTTTTTGGTTCATCGCTTGATTGGTCACGCGAAGCTTTTACATTAGATGCCGATCGTTCACTATCTGTTCGTACAGCATTTAAACAAATGTATGAAGAAGGTCTAATTTATCGCGGGTACAAAGTTATAAACTGGGATCCAAAAGGCCAAACAACTATTTCAGACGATGAAATAGTTTATGTCGAGCGTGATGCAACACTGTATACTTTTAAATACAGCGTTGACTTCCCTATTTCAATTTCAACTACACGACCCGAAACCAAGATTGGCGATACGGCTGTAGCTGTTAACCCAAATGACGAACGGTATAAACAATATATTGGTCAAGAATTTGATTTAGTTTTTTGCAATGTTCCAATACATATTAAAATTATTGCTGATTATTCAGTTGAAGCTGAATTTGGTACAGGCGCGCTAGGTGTAACACCGGCCCACAGCCAAATTGATGCTGAAATTGCCATGCGTCACAACCTGCCAAGTATTCAAGTTATAAACGAATACGCCAAAATGACAATGGGTGATGAAAACCTAATTGGTAAAAAAACTACCGAGGCTCGCGAAATTGTTGCCCAATGGTTGCGTGACAATAATTTAATGGAGAAAGAGGAAGCTATAAAACAAAATGTTTCAACCTCTGAGCGTACCGAGGCCATAATTGAACCACTACCTAAAATGCAATGGTTTGTAAACGTTAACCAACAAATACCTTCTAGAGACAACAAAACATTAAAAGAATTAATGCTTGAAGCAGTAGAAGTTAATGGTGTTAAAATTATTCCTGATCGTTTTGATAAAACTTACCATCACTGGATCACTAATTTACGTGACTGGTGCATATCACGCCAAATAATCTACGGTCACCAAATACCTGTTTGGTATAAGGGTGAAGAAATTTATTGTGGTATTGATGCCCCAAACGAAGATGGCTGGGTACAAGACACAGACACATTAGACACATGGTTCTCATCGGGGCTATGGACTTTTTCAACGCTAGGTTGGCCAAAACAAACAAGTGATTTTAAAAATTACCACCCAACAGCACTAATCAATCCAGGCTACGAAATTCTGGCACCTTGGGTTGCTCGTATGATAATGATGAGCAAGTATTTACTAAATGAAATACCTTTTAAAACTGTTTACATGCATGGTATTGTGCGTGACTCAAAAGGTATTAAATTCAGTAAGTCATTAAAAAATGGTATCGAGCCCGAAGAAATTGTTAAGGAGTGTGGTACCGACGCATTACGTATGTCGATGGTTGTAGGTATTGGCCCAGGTAACGACACAAACTTTGATATTCAAAAAGTTAAAGCCTACTCAAAATTTGCTAATAAACTATGGAATATTACTCGATTCATATTAACTAATACACAATTCGCAAACGAAATAAATTTAAGCAATAAACCAAACTTATCTGTTAATGAAAATAATTTACTTGATGAATTTGAAGCAATGCTAATTGATATAACAACTGACATTGCAAATTATCGCTTATATATCGCATCTGAAAAGCTTTATCATTATATATGGCACAACTTTGCCGACGCGATAATCGAAGAAAGCAAAGAGATTCTAAAAACTGGAAGTGAAGACGAAAGAAACAACAGAGCCTGGTTACTGCATTATATTTTAACAAATTCACTAAAGGCATTACACCCCTTCATGCCGTTTATTACCGAGGAGATTTGGTCGTTTTTACCAACGAACAACTTAGAGTCTAAAAAACTTCTAATGGTAACACCATGGCCCACTACAGCTGGCAAACAATAGCTATAGCCGCCGCCACTGGCATATTGCCAACTATTTTATGGTTGCTTTTTTGGTTGCGCGAAGACCGTATAGGTAACAAACCCAAAGGTTTATTTGTTTTGTGTTATATATTGGGCGCCATGATGGTTTTTTTAGTAGTACCCTTGCAAAGATTTGCATTTGGTTTTGTTGGGGCCGGCTTGGTTGGGATAATCATTTTTGCCGCCATCGAAGAGTTGGCCAAATATTTAATTATTAACACAGTTGCATTAAAAAGTAGCTTTGCCGACAGGGCCATCGACTTTCCTATGTTTTTAATTTGTGGAGCATTAGGTTTTGCTGCACTTGAAAATGTTTTTTTTATAATTGGGCCAATATCAAACGGTATGTTACTAGACGGTTTTATTACAGGTAATATTAGATTTTTAGGTGCAACGTTATTGCACGCTATGGCTAGTGGTTTATTTGGTGTATTAATCGGGTTATCATTTTATCGTAACTGGCAATATAAACCTTTGTATGTTTTTGGAGGTTTTACACTGGCAGTGTTGTTGCATAGTACGTTTAATTTTTTTATAATTAACGGTAATGGTAAAAACACTCTACAAACTTTGGCTTTCTTGTGGGTTGTTGCCATACTAAACATTCTTTTGTTTGAAAAACTAAAACGTATGAATAAAAAGGATGTTACTACACAGTAGGTTTGCAAAATATTTAAAAGAACTTAATTAAAAAAAATATGTCTAAAAAAAGATCTTTCTTTGAGCGATTAACAGGTGGTATGACTTTATCTGATAAAGATGAAAAAATTGAAGATGAAATAGAGGAAATCGAAATGGAAAGTAAAAAAACCACTAAAAAGTCATCAGTAGCCAAACTAACCCCTCTAAACAAAGAATCTTCTGCTCGCCTTAAACGCAAAGAATCTGACGAAGACGAAGAAGTTGACGAGGACGAAGCTCCAGCCGAAGACGACATAGCAAACCTATCAGTTGATGTTTTTGAAAGCCATACTGACGTAGTAGTCAATGCATTTGTTGCCGGCGTTCACCCTGACAATATACATGTAACCATAACCCGTAACTCAATATCAATTCGTGGCCACCGCGACGATGACAATCGCAAACACTTTGAGCAAATCGAAAACGAATTGTTTTGGGGTAAATTTGAACGTGATGTTGTTTTAACAATTGATCTTGAACCTGACCGTGCAGAAGCAAGTCAAAAACAAGGCCTACTAACCATAACAGTACCTAAAATCGACAAAGACCGCCGTTCAACACCAAAGGTTAAGTCAGTATAGAATCTATGAGTAAAGAAGAGAAAAACAACAGTATTCTTAGCCCAAAAACATGGCGTTTTTTAGTAAACGTATGGACCATTTTTTTGTACGTGGCCATTGTTATTGATTACTTAAAATCAAATAGTTTAGAAAAATTTCTAGGCCCTATTTGTGCCATATACGTTGCTCTTCTTGCAATATATACAGCCGAAAAAGAATTTGAGCGCTGGCATGATTATAACGTGGGCCGACACCCCGGTGAAATTTATATAATCATATGGACTGTTATTATTATAACAATGTTTTTACTAGGAGTTTTTCATCCAGATAAATATCAATTACCTAGCGAAGTCTTTTCAACCTACATTGTAGTTATGGGTATTCTAGCAATAACCAGAAAGTCTAAAACTGATTACTTGTGTAAAAATGATAATGAATAAATTTAAAAAGCCCGCAAGTAACACTTGCGGGCTTTAACTATTCACCTTTAAACTTTAAACCTTTTTCGTTCACTAATTCGCGAAGTTCTGTTTCAGTCTTTTTTCCAACATTTCGAAATTTTAACAAATCTTCAAAATGAAAGGTGACTAATTCACCCAGTGTGGTTATTTCAGCAGCCTTTAGCATATTATAGGCCCTCACACCTAAATCTAAATCACTAATATGCGTGTTTAGCAATTTATTTCTCTCAATGTCTTCAGGCTCAGAATATTCAGCTAAAACTTGTTTTGGGTCGGCCCCATTTAAAATTTTATCGAACTTTTCTTTGTAAAAACTGTTCTGGGCTTGAAGCTCGTTAATTAAATTCAAAACCTCACCTGGCGGTATTTGCGAATATTTTGTTTTACTAAAAACATGAATCCATTTTTTCACATCTTTGGCGCGATGATTTACTCGTCTAAGAGTACTTGCCAAAATCTGCCTAACTCTTTCGCGGGTCAAGTTTGAGTAATTACGATGTATCTCATCAACACTACTACCCTCAAGATAGCTTGTAATAATTCGCAAACCCCTTTCGTCGTAAACCAAAACAGCTAATGCGCTAAGTGTTTCGCTAATGGCTGACAAGGTATTTCTTCGTACTGACTGCTCAAGGGCAAAAGGTAGCAAGGTTAGTTCCAAGTCAAGGCATTTTTGTAAATCTGAAGCTCTAAAAAGATACCTTACACCAATTTTATTGGCTAAACGATATACATTGATACCGTTTTTTTGGCAAAAATGAACAAATTTATGTCTTGATTCAAAATTTAAACTTTCAATAGCTTGGTCTTCGGTAATAAACGGTTCATCAAAATTTTCGACGCCCATTTGCTCGGCCAACAATACTGCATCAACTGACATGTCTTCTTTATTGTAAGCAATTTGTGGTATCCAGCCTTTTTCGATATATGATCGAACCGTGCGAATATCTTTTTGCAGAAGAATTTCTGCGACCTGTTCTAGCGTTAAACGCTTTTTTTCGTTATCTATTTTCATTTCTTAAGGAATTTACTGAAAATATAGTACCACATATCGTAAACTTTTGCAAATGGTTTTGATAACGCTACTGGAGATTAAATCAAAATAAGGCTTTTTTGTAATTAAAAAGTACCTAATAAGTATTTTTGTTTTAAAAATTCAACAAAATCAGCGAACTCTCTTTGGCGCTCAACTAGCCGGTCTTTTGTGTCTTTACTGTCTTTAGGCACAGTGTCTAATCTTACAGCCCCACCAATTTTGCGTACAGATACTTTAGTTAATTTATTTATATTTTTATCAACATAAAATTCATCCAGCAGTGTTTGAAGCTTGTTTTTAATTTCTTCATTAGCCTCCTTCCATGCAATAAATTCTGGTGTTCGTGCATAGTTTATTGAATTTAAGTATTCTTCATATTCATCACTAATTTTTGACCGAGTTTCTTGGTTAGATTCTTTATTTAAATTGTATTTATTAACTAGCTCAGCTTTTTTATTGGCTTCACCTATAAATTCTTCGCTTGGTTTATTTTCAGCTTCAAAGTGTAAATAAGGCCCTGGGTTACCATTCTCAGAATGGCCCTCGCATGACATAGTTGTATTAAAACCTATGGCATTAAATAAGCCAACGGCATCAATAATACCCTCATCCATACCTTTGCCCAGGCGATCCCTAAAAGCCTTGGCTTCATTTATTTTATTATTTAGAATTTCTAACTTACCTTCTAAACCAGAATTTAAATTAAAATTATCTGGAGTTTTCATTTTGTGCTTGGACCCAGGCTCGAACTGGGGACCCTTCCCTCTTCAGGGGAATGCTCTACCAACTGAGCTATCCAAGCGTTTTTTATGTTGGTTGTTTATTTAAAAATATTTTTCAAAAAATTAGTCTTGCGGTGTTGAAACTCCATCTAGGATTTGCAAAATATCAGCGTTTCCAGAATATAAACTTTTTACTGAATTAAAGAATGGGCTTATAAAATAAGCTGCACCTAAGCTGATCATTATAAAAATACCCCAATAAGCATAGCGTGTGTACAAGCCAATTTTTTGAGCCTTGTAAACCTTGGCGATAATCTCGCTTTGTTGGTCGATTTTAGCCTCAAGGATCTGTATTTTTTGAAAGATATCTGTGTTATCCATC
>JAGOOX010000021.1 GCA_017992305.1 Minisyncoccota bacterium | reverse complement strand
GCACTGAATTGATCGAGGAAAATATCAAAGCCAAGGCTATGGGCCTAAAAGAGGCTACAGGTCAAACTGTTGTGCTAGGTATCTCTGAAACTGCGATTCGAACAAAAAGCTGGCTATCAGCTGCGTCGTTCCAACAAACAAACAAGGTGTTGATTAACAATGCTTTGAAGGGTGGCAAGGATCCACTACGTGGTTTGAAAGAAAACGTTATCGTTGGACGATTGATTCCAGCAGGTACAGGTTTCAAGAAGAAGAACAAGATAGACTAAATTAAAAATATTGAAAATGACAAACTCCACAGACATAATTAAAGAGAGGTTATCGATAGTTGATGTTGTGGGTTCGTATATTACACTGACCGCGCGTGGCAATGCATTTGTTGCGCGTTGTCCGTTTCATAACGAAAAAACACCTTCATTTTACGTAACTCCCGACAGGGGAACATACCATTGTTTTGGTTGCGGCAAGGGTGGTGATATATTTTCGTTCGTTCAAGATTTTGAAGGTTTGGACTTCAAAGAAGCTCTGTCAACACTTGCGATTCGCGCCGGTGTAGAGCTTACGCCATATCAGGGTAATGTAAATCAACAAAACTCAAAAGACGAAAAGGAAAGATTGTATAAAATTGTCGAGGATACAATTGCAATTTATACAGACAACTTATTAAAAAATGCAGAAGCTAAAAAGTACCTTGAGCAACGCGGGTTAAATATTCAAACCATAAAAACATTCAGTGTTGGCTATGCCATTAATGAGTGGAGGTATTTAACTACATTGTTAAAGCAAAAAGGTTATACCGATGAAGAATTGGTTTTAGTCGGCTTGTCGGTTCCAACCCAAAAGGGTTTGTATGACAAATTCAGGGGCCGGGTAATATTTCCAATTGCAAATATTCAGGGTAGGTTTGTTGGCTTTTCGGGCCGGGTATTGCCTCAGTACGCTCAGTATGAAAATGGCAACGAGGCGCCCAAGTATATGAATTCGCCCGAAACACCGCTGTATCACAAAGGTAGTGTCTTGTACGGCTATGAAATAGCTCGTGATGCGATTCGTAAAAATTCCAGGGTTGTTGTTGTCGAAGGCATGATGGACGTATTAATGTCACATCAGGCCGGTGTGTATGAAACAATTGCCGTATCGGGCACAGCATTAACCACTGAACACGCAAAAGTATTGCGTCGCTTGGCTGAAAAGGTTTACCTATGTTTTGATTCAGACGAGGCCGGTATGCAAGCATTGTTTAGAATTATTCCAATACTGCTTGAGCTTGAAATTGATATTTATGTAATCAAATTACCTAGTGGTATGAAAGACCCAGCCGATGTTGTTTACGAAAATGATAGGTTATGGATCGATTCGGTTAATAATGCATTGCCTCTGATTGATTTTTTGATTGACTATGCAAAATCAAAAAATTCAAACATTAAAGACCTGCGTAATTTTTCTGACACGTACATAATACCTATAATTTCAAAAATGGCTAAAGTCATTCATCGAGCCCATGCGATCAATGTACTATCTCGTGCAATTGATTTACCTGAAGAGGCGATATATTCAGCCATAATTGAAAAAAGTAAAAACAAAAACTACGTCAAAGAAGTTCCAGCTCAAAATGGGTCAAGACAGTCTTCACCCCCTGTGCACGAAGTTTTTATTGGCTTAACCAAGTTAGATAATTCTCTTAAATCAATCGGTTGCGAAACTATGATTGACGACTTGTTTAAAAAATTCTTGGGTGCCGAGGTGGGCGACATTATCGGCAACCGCGAGACTGACGGCCACACACTTGAAAGCTATGCCCAAAAAGGTCTAGACGAGGCCGAGGACAAGAAGAAGTATATTGAAGAGCTAACCCTAGGTTTTATTAAAAAATACCTAGAAGACAACCTAAAAAACCTTAAAAACAATGAAAACGACCTACAAATCATGTCAGACTACTCTAAAAAACTTGATTTAATTAACAGACAACATCATAATAATAACTATGAGTAAAAAAGCCCAAAACAAGACAACTAAAAAACCAGTTAAAAAAGCTCCAGCTAAAAAGGTTGTTAAAAAAGCACCTAAAAAAGCTATTACTAAAAAACCAGTAAAGAAGGTGGTTAAAAAGGTAGTTAAAAAACCAGCAAAGAAAGTAGTTAAAAAAGCACCAGCTAAAAAGCCCGTTCAAAAAACTGCAGTCAAAAAGGCTGTAACTAAATCAGCTCCAGTCAAAAATGCGCCTTTAACTAAAAAACAAAAGGGCAATTTAGACAAAGAGGCGCTAGCCAACCAACTGATTGAAAAGGGTAAAAAGCGTGGCTTTATTACATATGACGAGATTCTAAAAACTTTTCCAACTATCGAAGATGATGTTATATTCTTGGACGACTTGTACGAACGTTTTGCAACATTTGGTGTTGATATATTAGAGGGTGGTAATTTGCTTGATATTGATGCCGAACTAAAAGGCCTAGAGGAAAAGCGCGACACTGCCTATGACTCGGTTCAAATTTATTTGAAAGAAATTGGTCAATACCCGCTACTGCAAGCTTCAGAGGAACGTAACCTTGCGCAACGTATTGTTGCCGGTGACATGGATGCTAAAAATTTACTTGCACGTGCAAACTTGCGTTTGGTTGTTTCAATCGCTAAAAAATACACTAATCGTGCAGCTGACTTAACACTACTTGACCTTATTCAAGAGGGCAACATCGGCTTGTTCAAAGCCGTTGAAAAATTCGACTGGACAAAGGGCTACAAATTCTCGACCTATGCTACATGGTGGATTCGCCAATCAATCACTCGTGCGATTGCCGACCAATCACGAACCATTCGTATACCGGTGCACATGGTTGAAACTATTTCAAAATACAAACAAGTTTTGCGCCGATTGGAACAAGAACTTGACCGTACACCTATGCCCGAAGAAATTGCTCGCGAGATGGGCTATGATGACGAAGAAGAGGGAACTGAAAAAGTTCACTTCATCGAACAAATAATTCAAGAGACCTCATCATTGGAAAAGCCGTTTGGTGATGACGATGATAAATCAACATTGGGTGACTTTATCGCCGACGATAAAATCCTTCGCCCAGACCAAGAAGCTTCACGCCGCATACTATCAGACCAATTACACGAAGTGCTGGCTGAACTTTCACCCAAGGAGCAAAAGATTCTTGAAATGCGCTATGGTCTAACTGATGGCGTGCAACATACACTAGAAGAGGTAGGTAAAGAATTTGCCGTTACTCGCGAACGTATTCGCCAAATCGAAGCCAAGGTTCACGAAAAACTAAGAGGCCACGAAAAAATCCAACGCCTAAAAAATTATTTTGATTAGAATGGAAAAAATTAAATTAACTACAGAAAATATAAATCAGTATCCAAATTTACAAGAGCTACTTGATGATGGAAAAGTAAGGTTTGATAAAAATGGAACCTTAAGGTACTTACATGGTGCACCTGTTGGAAAATTAATACCAATAGAAGAAAAAGACGGCACTGTAACTTACAAAGAATCTGCCGAAGAATGGTTTGATATAGACAGCGAAAAAGCAAGAGATTTTGTTTGGGAGTAACTTAATATATCTTAATAATATAAATACAAAAACCGCATAATGCGGTTTTTGTATTTATATTAAAGTTTTTTATTTATCGTTCAAAATTGTTTTGACGATTTCGCGCATGGTGTCAATGTCTTGGGCACCAGGGGCAGGGTAGACTGCATTTGTTTGGCGATCTACGATTACGCTATATGGTGTGCCTTGTGCGCCTGATTGTATACCCAGGTTGGCTTGATTTGTGATTGTTGTGCTAATTTTTTTATCGATATTGTTAGTTGCAATACATGAATCAAAGGCTTTTGGGTCAATACCTAAACTGGTTGCAAAACCTTTAAGTGTTGGCATTGGGGTTGCAACGTTTGAACTAGTAAATGCAAATGCGCTATCTATGAACTTCCAAAATGCATCATTACCTGCTAGTTGCGCAACACATTCACTAGCGACCGATTCGGTGCGAGCCTGTGGGTGCAAACTATCAATAGGGAAATGACGGTAAACCCACAAAACATCATTAGGGTATTCACTAACCAGTTGCTTCATGGTCGTATGAAAGCGTATACAATACGGGCAATCCAAATCTGAATATTCAAATATTACAATGCGGGCCTTGGGGTTGCCTTGCCAGTGGTCAGATTGGCTTAGTTTTTGATCTGGTATGTCAGCTGCATTTTTAGCTTGGTCTAGTTGTTGTTGGGCCTGGTCAAGTGTTGGGATTTTTTCACCGTTTGGTAGTGTTAGTGCACTATTGCTATTGTTTGGTATTTTAATTAAAACAATTAGTAAAACTATAATACCAACAAATATAAGTATTGGTACCCATACTGCATTTTTATTATTTTTTTTAATCTCGACATCATTACCGACTTTTTGTTCGTTATTGTTTATGTTAGTTTCATTTTCCATATATTTATTTTAGCATAATTAAATCGTAACCAAAGCGCCTGACGTTGATTAAAAGGTTATTTTGAAAGGGGGTAAAAGTGTGCTATAATGCGTGCTTATGAGCACAATCCTTATATGGATCTTTTATTTACTTAGTTTTTTGTCGCTATACGTGCAAATCTACTTTTTAGTGGTATTTTTAGAGCGTCGCAAAGAATTGGTAATTAGGCGCGACCCAATACAACTAAGCCACTACCCGGGCGTTACTATTACCGTGCCTGCATATAATGAAGGTTTGAATGTTAAGAAGACGGTTGATTCGTTATTGGAAATGGATTACCCAGCTGACAAACTTTTTTTGATCTTGGTTGATGATGGTTCGACTGATAATACATTTGAGGTAATGAAAATGTACGAAGGTCACCCGCAAATTAAAATTTTTACAAAACCAAATGGTGGTAAATTTAGTGCGCAAAATTTAGGCCTTGAGCATTGCCAAACTGAATTTGTTGGTTGTTTAGATTCAGATTCATTGGTGCACCCCGAGGCGTTAAAACGAATCATGACTTATTTTGACACACCCGAGGTTATGGCTGTGGCCCCAACAATTGTAACTTGGAACCCGGGTAATATTGTGCAAAAAGCTCAAAAAATTGACTACGAATTGCAAATTTATGTTAAAAAAATGCTTTCATTTGTTAACGCTATTCATGTTACGCCTGGACCATTTTCAATATTTAGGATGGAGGTTTTTCGTAAATTGGGGCCCTATAAGCATGCCCATGTAACCGAAGACCAAGAAATTGCCTTGCGCATGCAAACCAACAGTATGCGTATTGAACATGCGCCCGACGCCTATGTTTATACAATTGCACCTAAAACTATTAAGGGCCTATATAAACAACGTACTCGATGGATTTATGGTTTTTTGCGTAATGCTATGGACTACAAGCATCTATTTTTCAAGAAGAAGTATGGCAACATTGGCTTTTTAACATTACCATCGGGCTTTATATCGGTTTTAGGCGTTATGTTTTTGTTTGTATTTATGGGCTATAAACTTTATCAATATGTAAGCGTTCGTACACTTGAATTATCTGCAACTGGTTTGTCGTTTAACCTGGACTCATTTAATTTTGACCCATTCTTTATAAACACTTCGACAGTTTTCTTTGTTTCAATTTTTGTTTACTCAACAGTTTTGTTTTCGCTATATATGGGGCATCGAATTTTGCATGGCAAGGGTAAGTTTAACATAGACATATTCTTCTTCTTCATTGTATATAGTATTGTCGCCCCATTTTGGTTACTAAGGGCCGTATGGAACGCCGTACGCAATTACGAGGCCAGCTGGACAGCCGAAATTGACAGTCGAAATACATAGTAGAATTTTAATAAAATATCAGTATAATTAGTTAATATGAATAGAAAAGACATAATTCGATACATAACCGTTTTTATTATAACCTTGGCCTTGTTTCTAAGTGCTACATGGTTGTCATCATTTTTGAACAATCGCAAATTAGACGAGGTTAAAACTATCCAAGACAAAATATCTATCGACATATTGTCGTCTGAAACTCAGTTTCAATTATTGCAAGAACTTTCTTGCAAGGACGTTTCGGCAACCTCACTTTCAAGCGAGCTAAACGAACTTTCTAAAAAAATCAGCTTTAGCGAAGAAAACATTAAAAACCAAGATCAAGTATTAGAACTTAAAAAATACTATAGCTTGCTACAAATCAAAGACTACTTGTTGATGGAAAAGATTCGTTCAAAGTGTAAAGTTTCAGTTGTGCCAGTATTCTATTTCTATACAACAGAGGAAAACTGCAGCGATTGTGTTAAACAATCAGCCGTATTAACCGAACTACGCAGCGAATACCCAGAATTGCGCGTGTATTCGTTTGACTATAATTTAAAACTCTCAGCCCTACAATCGCTAATTAAAATTTTTAAAGTTGAAGACACAAAATTGCCAGCTGTGTATATGAACGAAAAATTATTTACCGGTTTTCAATCAAAAGACATGATTTTAAAAACCTTCCCTGAACTTGAGAAATACAAACAAGCCCGCGAAAAATTAGAAACACAGACCAAGGCAGAATAAATTTAAAATAATAAAATACATATAATAATTTATGGAACACGCTGAAAACGACATCATTGCTATAAATGCGAAAAAAACAATCGATAAATATGTAGAGCTTATTAAAAATGGTGAATCAAAAGATGACCTTCTTAGGGATATGCCTTTGTCTTTTACAACCGCTATTGAAAAAGGCCTTAACGAAAGCCCACTGGACGCAATACCTTCAAAATGGAAGGCTCTTGTACACGAACCTGATTTACTAGAAGAAATGTGGACAGTGACCGAATATGTTGACGAGGCTAAAAATGCCGAAATGAAAAGGGTACGAGCTTTGGCAATTGCCGAAGCCAGGGCCCAGCTTGAAAATAGTAAAAACGCTCATGCCGAAGAGCTTAAAAAAATTAACCACGAAATTGAAGTAGAAGAGATGCGCGAGAAATTAGACATAGATGGCGCAGACGTAAACAAGACTAGGGAGAAGATTGAGAAGAAGAAATACGAATGGGACAACGAAGAACACAAACACGGCGTTGATATTTATAACCAATTAGTTAATTTAGCTAATGGGCTTGCCGAGGGTTTTGCTAGTAATTTTATAGAGAAAGTTGCCCAGTATGGTGAAGAAATAAAGAAGGGTACACCCAAAGAAAAGGTTTTACAGGGCGCTCAAAAAACAATGATTGCTGCCGTCGAAGAATATTTGAAAAACAATCCAGTGGTTGAAAATGAAACTCCTGTTGTGGCTGAAAAAACTGAACAAGAAAAAAAGGCCGATCAAATAACTAAGTTTTTTGACCTTGGTAATATGGACGAAATGAATAAGGGCCTACAAGAAAAATACGCCAAATATGCTGAAGATATTCGTAATGGCCAGCCAGAAGAAAAAGTTCTACAAGGTGCAAGCAATACAACAATCGAAAACGTCAGAAAGCTTTTGAGCGAATAGCGTATAATTAGAGCATGTTTAGTTTATATACTACGAAACCCACAATACTTAGTGCTATTATAAGCATTAATATTGAATCTTTTACATTACTTATAGGGGTTAGGTGATTCTTTTCTAATTTTTCAAGCTCTTTAGTTATGCTTTTGTCAACTTTTGTATAATAAACAACAAATATCCCTATAACAATAAATAAAATTAGTAATGCATATATAATGCCGGTTGTTTTTGTAATTTTACCACTAATTATAAAAATAAAAGGTACAAAAAATAAGACAGGGAATATCGCTTTAATTATTTGCCCCTGCCATGAAATTGGTCGCCAGTAACGCATTATTCTCCACCCTGTTGCTGAAAGACCAGCCATTCTTTCGGCTGTGTTACGTAAATATTCGCCCCCCTCATCGATAAACCAGTATTTTTTTTCAGAACGTTGAACTTCCAAGCTCTCTTCTTTTGGTGAAACAGGTTCTTCGCTAAAGGTCTTATTTTGTGTATTAGAGTCCATAGTCTTATTATAATACTTTTTATTTATAAAACCATGCAAAAGCAACCCCAACAACAAAACCCACCATTTACTGGTGGGTTTTGTGTTTTGGAGCCGCTTCTCGGACCCGAAACAAGGAGGGGGTATTTAAAAATAAAAAGCCCTTCTCATTAAAATGCGAAGGGCTTGTAGGTTTTATTTAGTAGCAGGCTCTTTTGATCCTTGTGCTTTAACAAGTGCCACCAGGTTTTGCTCTGGCTCGCAGGGGAATTTCTCCCATTTAATTCGGTTACCCGAGTAATCAATTAGGCTCTGCTTTCGGCTACCGCTACAATCACAGCCAACAATAGTGACTTTGTTTTCAGGGCGCTTGTAGTAATACTCTTTCAGCATATCAAATATTGGCCAGTCTTTTTCGCCTACAATGTATGGCGACATTCTGCCCATGTAGATATAAATGGTATCGTATTCATCAATGCGCTGCATAACTTTGGCGTGCAGTTCCTCAATAAGCTCCTTTTTTAGGTGAAGCATTTCTGAGTCAGAGTTCTTTATTTTGGCGTAGTCGCCGGTAAAAATGTCACAGTTTCCTTGTTGGTGAAAACCGACAGGTATGCCAGGTATGGCAAGATACGAAATTATTACTGTTTTATTGTTCATGTGTATGGTTAAAAATCCTTTGCCAATATATCATATATCTATTGACAAGTCAAGCATAGTCTGCTATATTATAGGGAGTTCCTTGAAACTTATACTTTACTCAAATTTGACCATTGATCTTAAACAAACTGTAATAAAAAATCAGTTTAAGATCCCTTGTAAAGGCAAGGAAAATCAACTTCGGTTGGTCTGATGTTTAATTATGGGTAAATGGTATTTAATAACCTATAGTATTTCTACTTTTGATTTTGAAGACTGGTCATATTGCCAGTCCGAAGAAACAGAAGTAGTTTTTACCGAGTCTGTGGCTAAGCATATACTCAATAAGGCCAAAAAATTTAAGGATGATCCCCGTTGTCTGCCGGAGTATCGTACGATTTTTTTTGTTCAGGAATTAAGTCTATTAACTTCTGATGGTCAAAAGATTACTGGGTTTAAACCCAAATCAATTGCTCACCTGCTATAGGCTAGTTAGTTTTTGGACGAGAGAAATTTCCTCTCGTCCTCATGATTCAGATTGCAAATTAATTTGTGGTTTGATAATGAAAGTTCTTTAAAATTCATTGTTATTTGTTTGACTCGATAAAGAAGGCTTGGCCCCGGTGTCAAAATTGCGCGTTCTTTGTTGTGATGGTGAAAAAATTATCAAACAAAACAATGGAAAAACAAACAAAAAAATGGTGGGCAATTACTATTGCCGTACACCTAAAAAGGAGTCTGTATGGAGGAGATGTAAACGCTAAAGAACTTTTTCTTCTCTTTACTGATTTTGACTCAACGATTCAATCATCCTTACTCATTCTAAAAGAGAAATTTCATGAATTTACTTGCCCTACATTTAATTATGAAAGCAGGGGAGAACACAAAAAATGCAATTGCAAAAAATTTTTTATTGACTGCAATAAGCAATCTGAAATCAATTTTTATGAAACAAAAAAAGGTGCAGAAATTAGCATCTATGACAAAGGAGACGAAATTAAACTAACCTTTAACTGCCTAGAAATCAATGGAAAATTTAATTTAGAAGAATCAAAGAGGATAGCATCGATTGTGTCAACCGACATCAAAAACACTCTTTCTTAAATGAGACTAAAGCCTAGTTTAAATCTAGGCTTTTTTTAATTATATTATTACAAAACCCCTGAAGTGTCAGGGGTTTTGTGTTTTGGAGCCGCTTCTCGGACTTGAACCGAGGACCTACCGCTTACAAGGCGGTTGCTCTACCAACTGAGCTAAAACGGCGTGTATCTGCTATCGATACTTTTGTAAATATAGCAGATATTTGTTAAATTTTCAAGACCTAAAACTTCATTATATTACGTAGTTTTTTGGCTTTACTTTCAGTGTTTGTGGGTGGGGTAACTGTGTCTGTGGGCCTTAATACTTCGATTTTCTTGGGCTTAACCACACGCTTTGCCTTGGGTTCATCACTAACATGAAATACTTGTGGGGGCTCAACTGGTTCGTGCAGGGTCTCCTCGACAGCTTCGGCAATAATGTCTTTGATCATTTCGTTTTCAACCTCTTGACCTGACTCTTTACTGTTTTCACGTTCGATTATTTTTTGACTTTCTTCTTCAAGTATCTGCGCTTTTAGTTTTTGAATTTTATATTTGTATTCAATAACTCCGCGCCAAAAGATATTTTTTGTATGGTGCTCTTCAACCTCGGGTCTTTTGGTTAGCACAGTATACAAACCTGGCAACCTAGTTTCAATAAAATAATTAGTGCGAGCTTTGGCACGAATGCGCCATGAGGCAAACCTTATAAAACCATTTTTTAACCAGTCTTTTAGTTTGTGGCCAAAGTATCTGATTATTTGTTTTATAACTTTTATTTTATGGTGGCGGTCACGGTGTACGGTTTGGATTTCAATTTTACCTCTACGCAACAGACTAACCTTCCATTGTAGAAAAGCGATTAGTCCAATTAGCACTATGTAAAATATGATAATCGTTGCCATACAATATGATTAAATCATTACGTGTTCATAAAGAGCAACACCTGCACCTTTTTCTTTTAACACTTGCTCAACTGTCTTTTCAGGGTCTTTGATAAAGTTTTGTTCAAGCAAAGTAAATTCTTTGAAGTACGCATCTAGTTTACCAGCCAAAATTTTCTCTTTCATGTCTTCGGGTTTGCCAATAACTGATTCTTCAAAAACTGATTTTGCGTTTTCCATATCAACTGGGCTAATCTCGTCTTTTGATAGAAAGCGGGGCTTCATAGCGGCAATATGCATAGCAATATCTTTAGCTAGGGCCTCGTCGCCATTGGCTAACACTACAACTGCTACGTTTTTACCGTTGTGGTTATATACACCAGTTGGGTTACCTTCTAAAATGCTAACTTCGCCTAGGGCCATGTTTTCGCCAATTTTTTGAACCAATGGGTCAATCATTTCTTGGGCCTTGGCTTTTGCGGCCTCGATACCGTCAGAT
>JAGOOX010000020.1 GCA_017992305.1 Minisyncoccota bacterium | reverse complement strand
GTGTCTAGGTTGCCACCATAATATTCAATTGCGCGAATATCATCAACCTTGTTTGCGGCAATTTGTTCGCCTTGGCCACTGCCACCTAAAACTATACCCATCGATGCGTGGTCACCCGCCACGGCCCTGGCACAAGGTATTACATAGTCTGGGTAATCGTCTTGGGCATCGTATTCGTTTGCGCCATGGTCAATAACCTCATGGCCCATATCAGTTAGGCTGTATTTTAAAAAGTTTTTCATTTCAAAACCTGCGTGGTCAGTTGCTATGTGGATTTTTATCATAATTTGATTATATCAAAATTAAAGCCAAAGCTAAAACAATAGCTAAATATAATACTTTGCCAAAACAAAACCCCAAATAATTGGGGTTTTGTTTATTTTAAATATTAAGCAGCTTGCTCGTAATCTTCGATTACTGGATCAGCTATAACTTCTTCTTTCGAAGTAAGAGTTTCGATTTCTTCGATTTGCTTTAAAACTTCAGCGTTATGATTTTCATCAAGTTGGTCTTTGTTAGCTTTGAATTCAACCAGTTCGGCATTCATTTTTTCTAACATAGCCTCAACTTCAGCTTTTTTAGTTTCAGTTATATTTTCGTCACCTAGTGTATATTCTAGTTGACCAATAGCTGCTTCTAATTTAGTAATAAGACTATCTCCTTGTTCGCGAAGATTTTCTAATGAATTGTTTGTTGTATTTTCCATATGTTTATATTATATACTAATTTAAATAAAAAGTCAAGGGGGTCGCCTTTGGCCCTTTTCATGCCTATATTTTAACAATTTAGGGTTTAGATAGCAATAAAAAAGCCCTGCATGGTGCGGGCTTTCTATTAGTTAGGTAAATTAACCTTCTTTTTGTACAAGCATTCTGTTTAATTCATCTAACGAAACAGTTTGGGGTTGGCCAAGCAGTGCGCCTGGTGTTGTACGCTTTAGTTGAATTTCGTCAGGGTTTGTTGGTTCAGTGTCTACACGCACCTCGTATACTTCACCCCATTTTTCAATGGTATAGGTATTACCCTTTTGTACATCTAAAAAGTTTAAAAGTTCTTTTTCTGCTTCAGGTTGTTGATTTACTTCGATATTTTCCATATTTTCATTATTATATATTATTTTAAATTAAAGTTCATTCATTATTGATACCCAGGCATGGTTTTATAAAAGAAGTGCTGAAAACCGGTTTCTTTTTTAAAGCTACATGTTTCTGGAGTTGCCTCGGGGTCGCCACCGCAACCACTGACCGAGCGAAAAATTGGCACGAAAAAAAATACAATCCCTAGTGCAATAATAATAAAGATAAATGTTTTCATGCCTATATTTTAACAATTTAGGGTTTAGATAGCAATAAAATACTAGTTCATGTACCCCCTAGATAGTTTCGCGCGTGTTTTTTTCTCGGCTACAGCCTCTCTGGCCTCAACAATTTTTATTATAAGTTTTCTTAACTCAGGCTTTTTATCATCAAGACTTAGTATGGTGTCGCGATATTTTTCAAGAGACTCTGTTAGTGTGGTACATTTACTGACAAACTCATCCAAGCTCTCGGTTCTTTCGTTAACTGAACCATTGCTAGGTACAGGATTTTCAAAAGCTTGTTTAATAATTTCTAGGGCTTTTGTGCTATTTTCTATATTGAAATTATTATCTTTTAGTATACCCCTCGCTTCGTCGAGCATAGCAAAAGATTGGTCTGAAAATAATCTATCTAGTTTTGCATTATTACGTTCATATACAAAATTTAAAGTGTTTTTAAGCTCATCAGAAAATTTCTTTTGACCCTCGGTCATTTTTGCGTTTATAAATTTTTCATCTTCAGGGCTTAGTTTTGATTCGCGACCCTCAATATTTCCCTCTATTTCTGGTTGCTCATTTGACTGTTCGGTTTTTTGTTCAGCGCCTTGCTCGGCCTGTTCTTTTAGGTTGGCCTCAGTTTTTCTAATCCTTTTATACGCACCATCAAGTTCGCTATCTATTTCTTGAATCTCTTCGCGAAGAGCATCGATTTGTGAGGCAACATCTTCTCCGGCCTTTGATCTTTCACTCAAAGCTCGAAGCTCAGCACCTTTATCTTGCTGTCTTTCTTCTAAATCGTCACGCTCCTTGTTTAGTCTAACTAATTTAGCATCTAATGATTCTGGTTCTAGTTTTTCCATAATATAATTTTACCAAGCTGGGGTTTAGATAGCAATTGAATCAATTGTTCCTATTGCAACCTTTGGTCTAATACCCAACGCCCTTGAAATCATCAAGCGAGTGTTTCCACTAACTAAATGTAACTTACCGGCACTATTTCTAAGGATTGTCGGCGCTTTCATCTTACGACCGCCTTGAAAACCAGCTAGAAGATTTTTGAAATTTCGTTTGTTGTTTGGTGCTAAGTCTAAATTATATTCTTCTGTAATTTTTTCCGCATCTTTGAGATGGCCAAATTTAACATTGTGGAAAGAATCCGTGTTTTCTAACACCTCCCAATCCTTATCAGACAAATCTACTAAAGGAGCAGATTCAAGTATCTTAATAACTTGATTAATATTTTCTTGAGTAATTTCTTTCCCAAGAAATTCGAGTACAACTCTTTCCACCTCACCTCTTTCTTCTTCAAGATTAGGACGGACCCACTCTGGGTAAAATTTTTCTTCTGGTGTTCTGTTTTCTGTGGTAGATATTTTTTCCATTTTTATTTTATGGTATTCCCTGTCTTGATAACATGGTCTACTAATGTATATGTATACCCCATTTCGTTGTCGTACCACCCCATTACTTTGACTAGGTTACCACCAACAACACGGGTCATTTCAAGATCGGCAATACTTGCGTGGCTGTTGCCTAATATGTCGCTTGAAACTAGCGGTTCTTCGGTTACGGCAAAAATGTTTTTCCAGCGTGGGTCGCGAGAAGCTACCTTTAATATTTCATTAACTTCGTCGGCTGATGTGTGACGTTTAGCGATAAATGTAACGTCAACAATAGACCCAGCTGGTACTGGCACGCGAATAGATATGCCGTCAAATAGACCCTCAAGTTTTGGAAAGGCTTTGGTCACAGCAATTGCTGCCCCTGTTGATGAAGGCACAATGTTTTGCGCTGCCGCACGGCCCTCGCGCAAGTCCTTCTTACTAGGTCCATCGACTAGTGATTGCGATGCTGTGTAGCCATGGACTGTGTTTAAAATTGCCTTCTCTATTCCAATAGCTTCGTCGAGTATGCCAATTAGCGGGCTTGATGCATTGGTTGTACATGATGCATTACTTGTTATGTCGCATGTGCCGAATTTGTCTTCGTTAACGCCTAACAAAATAGTTTCGCCACCTACGCTACCATCACCTTTTGAGGGCGCACTGATAACAACCTTTTTAGCACCTTGGTCAAGGTGAAATTTGGCCTTTTCATAAGCAGTAAACAAACCGGTTGATTCAACCACTACATCAATACCCAAATCGCGCCATGGCAACATTGTTGTGTCTTTTTCACAAACAACACGCACTTTTTTGCCGTCAATTATTAGATACGAATCTTTGTGGTCATCTGAATTATGAATTTGTATGTCATGTTTCCATTGACGGTAAACCGTGTCGTATTTTAACAAATAAGCCAAACTTTCAAGTGTGCCCAGGTCGTTAATTGCCACAATTTCAAGCTCGGGCCGTTCCCAAGCGATTTTTAAAAATGCGCGACCAATACGCCCAAAGCCATTTATTGCAACATTAATCTTTTTATTTTCCATATTGGTTTTATTATATCACTTACTTGCCAATATGTTCAAATTAGTAAAAATTACTTTTTAATCTTTTTAAATACGTATTTGTGTATTAAGTATTCGATAATTAAAACAAGTAATCCAACAATAACAACTAGTATGGTTACATATTTTTTATCAGCATAATTATTGCCAATCATTTTTGAATCATCACTTACTATGGCCTTGATTTCATCTGAATCTATACCCCATTTCTCAAGTACAGATTTTTGAAAATCATGAGGTATAGCCTCGATGGCGTCATCTAGTATATTACGCAGTTCGGGCATGTCTTTGGGTACAGCAAATGAAAAATTTGAAATAAAACCCGTATCTCCAACTTTTTTAATACCTGAAAAATCATTCTCTTTGATTAGGTAAATTAAACTTGCGGCATTAATGGCGCCAATGTCGGCACGCTTATCCATAACCGATGTAATTACCTGGTAGTCGTTATCAAAAGGTATGATGTTCATTTTAGGGTAGCGCTCTTTTAAGTATTCATGAACACCAAAATTATTACCAACAGCTACTTTTAATTGTTTTTGTTCAATTTGACTGCCTGTTAATTTTTTACCAGTAGAGCTTATAAATATTGAGGGCGATGAAAAATACGGTCTAGTGAACAATAAATATTCTTGCCTTTCTGGTGTCGGTGCGCGCGATGATATTATACTTTTTTCGCCATTATTTTTTACAGCATGTAGTATTTCATCCAGCTTGCGGGGTTCAAGTGTTTTAAATCTTGTATCGATTAGTTGCTGTATAACATCAAAATAGTCTTTAGAAAGCCCAAATAGCTCGCCATATTGACTCCAAATTAGTGGCGGAAAGTCTTTTTCAGGGGCAAAATATATTTCAGATGCGTGGGCGTTTAGCCACGCACTTTTTTCATCGGTTAAAACCGTATCTTTTGCATAAGATACACTGGTATAAGTAAAACTAAATATTATTAGAGCTAAAAAGGCAAATAGCCTAAGGCCCTTGTTTTGGGTTTTCATAACATATATATTATACCACTTATTCACCAATATATTCAAACCGTGGGCCTGAATAGCCATCGCGTTCGACAACCTCTTGAAACATAGCTACCGGGCGAATCCACATTTGCTCGTGTCCATCGATTGGGTGCATGTAAACTACAAACTCCTCATCATAATTTTCAGAATTTTTCGCAATGCCAATAACTGTAACATCAAAGCCTTTAAAATGTTTGTATTTACCTAGTTTGATTTTTTCCATATTTAAATTATACCCCTATTCGTTATTTTTTGTCCAAAAGTCTGAAATGTTTTTAAGTCCTTTTTGGTATTCGCTTATGCGAAATTTGGTTGGTTTGGTTGTATTTTCGGGTAATTCGTTTATATCAAAATACCCGGCATTGCCAATTTCAATCTGGACTTTTGGTGTAATCTCGGTTTCAATATTTTTTACAAATATATAAATAGTGTCTTTTTTACCTTCGGCGTTTGATGTATATGTGCCTAGTAAATAGTCAGCGCTGTCGATTTTTATACCAAGCTCTTCGTATAGTTCGCGAATCGCTGCGGATTCGGGCTTTTCGTTTTTATTGATTCCCCCACCTGGCAAGTTCCAATATGAAAGAGTGCGTGGTTGCACGAGTAAAACTTTATTATTACAAATAACCATAATACGCGCCCCATAAGTAACGGGTTTAAATACTCGCCAATAAATTCGCGCACCAAATAAAGCGATTCGGTATAAGTTATTTTTTAACCAATTAATCATTTGTATGGAACTATTTTAAATGCAAGCCAAAAAAATATTGGAATACTTTGTACAGAATGTTCTTTGCACTTTTCGTCTAATTTATAATTTATATTACAAGCATAAGGGTCACTGTCATACTTGGTCAGTTTTAGAAAAGGAATAGGTGCAACTAAAAAAATAATTATTACAAACATAGTGATTATTATTGTAGTTATTTTATTTTTTTTCATATACCTATCTAATTAATTATCTTTGATATTGTTTCTTTGAAAAGAGCAAGTAAGAAAAAAGCTAATGGAATAGATGAAAAATATAAAAAATTTCTGCGATTAATATTGGCCATCCAATTCTCTTTATTTTTTAGTCTAAAGAATATGCTGCCTATAAGTATTAATATTAAATTCAAAACAATTAAAACCGTAATAAAGGGTATTATTTGGGTTACATCATCAGCGCACATTGAAGAGTTGTGACACCCGCCATTTTCCCATGTTTTTGCAGGAACAAAAAAATGGTAAATTAACCCTGATACAAGCATTAAAAATAATACAACCACTGGAATAAAAGAGGCTAAAAAATTATTATTTATTTTTCTAAAAGACTTAATTGTTGCAAAAAGTGAAATTAATGCCACTGAGCATAAAAACAACATGTCTACGTCGCTTTGATAAATAATGTGAGTCGATGAGTCATTTAAAAAAGGATAGATTTTTTGTGCAATTATGGGGATGATTAAGAAAATAGACAAAAACGTTATAAACCAAATAATTTGCAAATCTTTATAGTTGGTGTTTGTTTTTTCAGGCATACTTTTATTTAATCAACTCTTTTGTAATTTCCAATGCCATTTGGGGGTTGGCTGAACCGTTGGTTTTTTTCATAATTTGGCCGACTAGTGACATTAGTACATTTTCTTTGCCACCTTTGTAGGTTTCTATAACTGCAGGGTTGGCTTCAATTACCTCCATCGCAACGGCTTTTAATGCTTCAGGGTCGTTTTTTTGTATTAGATCATTAGCCTGTGCATAGGCCAGTGGTGATTGGTCATTGGTTGTCATAATTAACAAAATGTCTTTGGCTGTACGTGAATTAATGTCGCCTTTGGCAAGTAATTCAATAAGCTCGGCAAAATTTTCGGCGCTTGGCAGTACGGCATTAGGGTTAGATTTTTTAATACCTAAATAATCAGATGTTATATAGTTTGAGGCAGTTTTGATTTTTTCTTTGTCAGTCAAAATCTTTGCCACACTTTCAAACCACACCGATAGTTCGCGATCATATACAAAGCTTTCAATGTCTTCGTCTTTGATACCGTATTCATTTTTGTAACGGTCACGTTTTTGACTTGGTAATTCAGGTAACGCACCTTTTAATTCATCAAGATTAAACATGTCGTGTAGGTAAAACTTTGGAATATCGGGTTCGGGGAAATAGCGATAGTCGTTGGCGTTTTCCTTTGCCCTTTGTGAAAATGTTTGCTGTTTGACCTCATCCCAACCCCTTGTCTCCTGTACTATTTCACCTTCCTTACCCGCCTCGTACAATTTTTTCATGCGTTCGATTTCAAATTTTGCGGCACGCTCAACAGCTGAAAATGAGTTGATGTTTTTAACTTCAACTTTGGTACCGAACTTGTCTTTGTCTGGTGATATTGAAAGGTTTAATTCAACGCGCATTTCGCCTTTTTCCATATTAGCCTCACTGACGCCTAGGTATTGTAGTAATAGTTGTAATTCGCGGCCAAATTTGGCTGCATCTTCGGGGCTATGGATACAAGGCTCGGTAACTAGCTCCATTAACGGTACGCCGGCACGATTGTAATCGATCAGTGTTTTACTGGCTGAGTGTTTTGATGTGGCAGTGTCTTCTTCTAAATGAATTCTTGTTATATCAACACCGGCCAAATGCCCACCTGAAACAATTGGGTATTTGTATTGCGATATTTGGTAGCCTTTTGGTATGTCAGGGTAAAAGTAGTTTTTGCGGTCAAATTCAGAGAAATTGGCAATGTTTGCATTTATGGCAAGACCGACACGAATGACGTTTTCAATTGCTTGTTTGTTGGGTACGGGCATGGTACCTGGGTGTGCCATACACACTGGGCAAATATTTTGGTTTGGGCCACTGTGAAATGGGTCATTAATACAATCACAAAACATTTTGCGTTTTGTGTTCATTTCGGCATGAATTTCAAGCCCGATTGTTGTGTAATAGGTTTTGTCCATATCTGTATATTATATCAAAAAAACCAAAATATTTCTATCTTGGCCTTTTAATTTAATGTTATTTACTTTTTTTGACGATTTTAATCAATTCGTCGGCGAATTCTTTGACCGCGGTATCATCAAACATGGTTACGGCAAAAGTTTTCTTGTTTAGTTTTTTAAATTCTTTGATTGCGGCCTTTACTGTTTTTGCATCAACTGCATCAGTTTTTGTTAACAAAACCACCTCTTCTTTTTCAAGCAAGTCGCTATCGAATTTCCCTAATTCATTACGAATTTTTGTGTAAATGTTTTGCATGCGTTCAACATCAAAGCTATTTTTGTCGGTAATATCGGCAAAGCCATCTTCAAATGAAACTAGGTGCACTAATATTTTTGTGCGTTTAACGTGGCGTAGGAATTTATGGCCCAGTCCTCGGCCTTCGCTGGCGCCTTCGATAAGCCCTGGAATGTCAGCAATAATATAACCATGAAAATCGCCCAGGTTAGGGTCCAACGTTGTAAAGGCATAGTCGCCCACCTTGGCATTGGCATTGGTTAGTAAGTTAATTAACGAGCTTTTACCGGCATTGGGCATACCAATTAAACCAACATCACCGAATAGTTGTAGTGTTACCGTAAAGACTGATTCGTCACCTGGTCTGCCGCCAGTTGCCTCGGTTGGGGTTGTATTGGTTGAACTTTTAAAATGCTCATTGCCTAAACCGCCCTGACCACCGCGCAAAATCATTACTTCGTCACCTTCGTTTTCAAGTTCAAATTCAAAGCCAGTTGTTTCGTTTTTAACAATACAACCAATTGGTAAATCAATATACAGGTCGGCACCTGCACTGCCGTGTTTTTGGTTGCCTTCGCCGGCGCTACCATGGCCTGCGCGCATAACCTTTTTTTCAGTATGGCGTTTTAGTATTAAAGTGTCGCGAACGGCGCGTACATATACGTCGCCACCCTTGCCACCGTCACCACCATTTGGGCCGCCTTTGTCGATGAATTTTTCCCTGCGCCAACGCACAACACCATTGCCACCGTGACCGGCGCAAGCGTTTATTTTGACTTCATCAACTAGATACATAGTTATATATTTATAACATAAAAAACCCTTTTTTACAAGGGTTTTTTATTTAAAGATTAATCTTCGTTTGAGCCAAACATTTTTTCGCCTATCCAGTGAATAACCGAAATTAGTAGCGAACCATATAGTGCCGCTTGCCAATTATCAATAGTAAAACCTTTAATAAATG
The DNA here is from genome assembly GCA_017992305.1 of Minisyncoccota bacterium. Lineage (GTDB taxonomy): Bacteria > Patescibacteriota > Minisyncoccia > Phycocordibacterales > UBA9973 > MFUC01. The sequence goes on along the minus strand of JAGOOX010000020.1, from coordinate 2,237 downwards.
CCCCTGTACCGATAAACCAAAATATTGCCGCATTTATAACGATTGAAAACAACCCTAATGTAATAATATTTATTGGTAGTGTTAAAATTTTAATTATTGGCTTAACTGTAAAATTTATAACTGCCAAAACCGCACCAACTATTAAAGCTGTCCAAATTGGGCTAATGTGAACGCCTTGTATAAAATAAGATGCCGCAAAAACCGCAATTGATAATAATATAACTTGTTTAATAATTCTCATATTGTTTTAATTATATCACAATTTTAAATCAACTGATCAAAAATTTGTTTAACTAAACTGCCATCGGCTTTGCCTTTCAGTTCTTTCATAATACCACCTAGTGCCTGACCCTTTTTGTCGGGGTCAATTTCGTTATCCGCAATGTAATTTTTCAAAAATTCTGTAATTTCGGCCTCGCTCATTTGGGCTGGTAAGAATTCGTTTATTACTGCTAGTTCGGCCATTTCGTTTTCGGCCAAATCTGCCCTTCCCCCGGCATTGAATTGTTCGATTGAGTCACGGCGTTGTTTAGCTAGACGTGCAATAACGGTTAGACATTCTTCATCGGTTAAAACATCAGTTGGCTTTTTGCCTTTGCTGACCAGTTCATTAGTAAAAGATGACATAATGTTGCGCAAAGTTAAAACCGCAACCTCGTTTTTGGCTATCATTGCCTCTTTTAATTTGTCTTTAATGGTGTTTTGCATATGAACTATTATAACATATAATGAATTTATGAAACTAATATTTTTAGACACTGAAACAACTGGTAATACCAAAGATGATTATTTGTGCCAAATCGCCTACCACGAACGTGGTACAAGTGAATTTTTTAATGAGCTGTATAAACCATTAAAACCAATACCACCCGAAGCTAGCGCCGTAACTCATATTACAAACAAACATGTGGCCGACAAACCTGAATTCAAAACTAGTAATGATTATGAAAATGTAAAGAATTTGTTGGAAAGCGACGACGTAGTACTAGTTGCGCACAACGCCATGTTTGATATTGGTATGCTACAAAATGAAGGCATTAATCCCAAGAACTTTATTTGTACATTGCGTGTTGCGCGCGATATGGACGAATCGGGTGTTATACCAAAATATAATTTGCAATTTTTGCGATATTATCTAGAGCTTGAAGTCGAGGCCCAGGCGCACGATGCATTGGGTGACATTATGGTACTAGAGGCGTTGTTTGATCGTTTAGTTAAAAAACAAATTGAACTTCATGGTAGCGAAGAATTGGCAATACAAAAAATGATTGAGGTGTCATCGCACCCATCGATATTACGTAACTTTAGTTTTGGCAAATATGTAGGTCGTACAATTGAAGAAGTTGCCAAAATGGACCGTGGTTATTTAGAATGGCTGTACGAGCAAAAGAAATCTAGTGACCAAAACGAAGAAGACTGGTTATATACCCTGCACCACTTTTTAGGTAAATAAAAAAAGCCGTTTCGCGATTTGATAATCTTGAAACGGCTTTTGATTTAATTTGAGCCTTTAACTCATTATCCTTACATTTAAGTCTAGGAGTTTGGAAAGACTTTGGTCATCAATTTTTTCAGGAACGGTATGTATTTTGGCGACCCAGTTATTTCTATTACCAAGGTACATCTCAAAGTCATGATTTGGTTTAAATTGACTTTTTCTTTCGGTACATATTGAGCAATCTGGGCCCATAAAACACCCGGGTAGGGTTACTTCAAAAAAGGACTCATTGTTTTTCTGGTCCACCCAAAAATTTCTAGGTGAAATAAAACCTTCAACGTTTAGTTCGTAAATGCCATCGCTTTTGACTGACTCGTGATGATTATTTCTTGAAGAACTAACCCTCTTCCACGAGTCTTCAGGGCTTTCAAAAAACATCCTACGCGTCAAAAATATAAGAATTATGTTTAAAATCAAACATATAATTAAATATAATGTATGGTTATCAAACATAAAAACCACTTCTTTCTTTGAAGGAATAAAGCCTTCCCACATTTTTTCATTTAATTGTTCGTAGATATCTTTTTCTGGAAAAAACTTTAAAATACTAGGTGTTAACTTGAATACAAGTACGAATATTGGAATTTCTAGGAGTATCAGTAATAATAATCCAGGTTTGTATATCTTCTTCATATTTTTTAAATAGCTGTTTTATGCTTCTTATATTATAGCATATAATATACCTAAAAGTCAATAGTAGATAAGGCTTATAAATTAAGTTATTTGGCAATAAAAAAAG
>JAGOOX010000002.1 GCA_017992305.1 Minisyncoccota bacterium | reverse complement strand
TTCTTAGAGCCCTTGAATATTAAATCAGCGCCGGCCTTGGACCGCATAGATTTGTTTGACTGTTCGCCCAAAACGAAACGAATAGCTTCGACAACATTAGATTTACCCGAACCGTTGGGCCCAACCACAGCTGTAACAGGCGAACGAAAATCAAGCGAATGCTTTTTCGCAAATGATTTAAAACCGCTTAACTCTAAGCTTTTTAGTTGCATATATATGTATATTGTATCGTTAGAGTGGAACTTTATCAAGGTAAAAAATAAAAGCCTTGCTATAAATTACAGCAAAGCTTCTATTTTTTAATCTAACCAGCCTTTTACCTCCAAGGCTTCCCTAGCGGCGTTTTGTTCGGCTTCTTGTTTAGATTTGCCACGGCCTTCGGCAATTTTTTCATCACGAATATATACACCAATAACGAATTGCTTGTCATGGTCGGGCCCAGTTGCCGATATTACCTTGTATGATGGTGTAACACCCACAATTTCTTGGGATTTTTCTTGTATTAAACTTTTACCATCACGGTATAACTTCTTTTTAATAATTTTAGTAATTTTTGGCACAAGTGTTTCTAGTACAAAATCACGTGCTATTTCGTAGCCTTGGTCCAGGTACAATGCACCCAAAAAGGCTTCATAGGTATTGGCTAGTATATACATGCGAGCTTTACCCAAATCCTTGGCCTCGCCTTTTGAAAGTAGCAAAAAATCATTCATATTAATTTCAATTGCGACATCGGCAATAATAACAGCGTTAACAAGTGCCGATCGATAAGCGGTCAATTCACCCTCGTTTTGACTAGGGTAATTTTCGTATAAATAATCAGTTACAATTAATTCCAATACGGCATCACCTAGAAATTCAAGTCTTTCGTTGTGACCATGGGCTAAATTTGAATTTTCGTTTACATAAGATCGATGAGTAAAGGCCTGGGTTAGCAAATCTTTGTTTTTAAATTTTACACCTAGTTGTTTTTCAAAGGCAGAAAAGTCTATTGTCATATTTTATATAGTTTACAGAGTAAAAGTATTTGTAAGGTTTTTATTATTAGTACCTTATTGTGAGGTAATGATAGATATAGCCTTGGTTATCATAGGCACGATATCATCGTACATTTTAAGGTTAGGTATTTCGTGTAATTCAAACCATTCGGCACCGTCTAGGCCCCCGCTTGATTCAAGTGTTAGTTCGCCATAGTTAGCTTCTACCAAAAACAAGATTACGTTTTTCTTGATCTTGCCCTTTTCAGGGTGTGAGGCAATGTATGAATTTTCGCCAAGTTTTTCAATAACTTTAACATCGATACCTAATTCGTCTTTGATTTCACGCACAACACCCTGTTGTTCGTCTTCGTCATTTGATATACCGCCTTTTGACAAGGTCCAGTAGCCAAACACGTCATGCACAAATGCAAGGCGAATTATATTGTCTTTGTTTGAGTAAATCACAGCTCCGGCCTTTTTCTCGACAGGCAGCTTTGATTCATCAATTGGTAAGGTCTTCTTTTTAGAGATTTGGTCTTTGTCGGGCTCACCAAGCTCTTTGTAAACCGCACCTAATACACCGTTAACAAAACGGCCAGTGTTGTCGCCTCCAAATTTCTTGGCTAATTCAATAGCCTCGTTAATTGCAACTTTGGGTGGAACTTCGTCGCGATTACCAAAGAGTAGTTCGTAAAGACCGATACGTAAAACATTTCTATCAGGTAGGCCGATTTTTTCAACTGGCCATTCGGGCGCAGCTTTGCCTATGATTTGATCAATTACCGGTTGCTTGCGAACGACCCCTTCTATAAGTCTTTCGGCAAAATCTTCTTTAATAATATCGGGGGCAAATTCGGCAGTGTTACGCTTTAAAATATCAACATAAGCCCCTGGTGTCATGCCACCAAAGTCCCATTCAAAAAGTGATTGGAGTACAATTGTTCGAGCTAAATGCCTGTTTGCCATACGATATATTTATTAAATGATTTGTAAGTACTACTTGCTAGCTTTTAATTTTTTCTCAGCTTTTTTAACAACATCTATTACCTTCTTTCCTCGGTACAAGCCAGTTGTTGTAGATGCTCGGTGGCGCAAATGTGTTGCCCCTGAATCAGCATCAATTGTGATTGCTTGCTTTTTAAGGGCGTGGTGTGAACGACGATTAGCCGTGTGCGCCCGTGTATGTCTCATTCGAACTGTCATATAACATCATTTATACCTTATTTATAGTTTTTTTGCAAATTTAACCAGTACAATATTAGACAAAAAATAAAGCGGTAAAAATTCTAATGAATTTTTACCGCTTTTCCAGATAAGCAACCAATGGCAACCTGTAGGTACTTGTCAACTTTTCAGACAGACTTCTTTTAATTTTTGATCCAGATTTGATTGCATCATAAATATTTTTATATTCATTTGCATGCAAATACTTAACGCTATGCCTATACAAACCCTCAAATTTTTTATTATTTTTAGGGTTTGGTGCAGTTTGGTAAGATTTTATACCAAAAAATAATCGATATATGCTGAAATCAAAATCGTCTTTGTCATTCTCGCCACGATCTATATAAAATGGCTCATCGTCTGGTTCAATTAAAAGCCCAGTCTTTTTTAAAACCCCCAAAACTAAAGTTTTTTTAAAAAGATACAAGTGTTCATCTTCAAAAAAAACACCTGAGTCTGAAAAAATACGCTCGTCTTCTTTTTTATAAAAATCAATAACATTAGCATACTGAGATTTATTAAAACCAAGGGCTTGCAATTCGGTTTCAATATTTGCAGCAAGCACATGGGCAAGATTTTCATTAAGTAAAGTTTTATCAAAACCAGTACCGGGGAACTTTCTAGAGGTTCTATTACGAATTTCGCTATTTTCGCATAGTAGAATTGGATCAATATTAATTTGACCCTTACAAATAACTGCACTAACGTGCGCATGGTCGTTTTGAAAGGAGTAATTTTTTACAAAATCCTCCCAACTTATTTTCTGTTTCATATAAATTACTCTCCTAACACACAATACCATAAATTTATAAAAAAACAATGCTCTACAAAAAACTGTAAAAAATAAGGTTTTTGTGTTAAAATGTTTGGATTATGAACGAAAATGAAAACAAGCAAATACAATTGGCCCACATTAGGCACTCATTAGCCCACCTACTAGGCGCGGCGATTTTAGAGTTATACCCTACGGCCAAATTGACGCTTGGACCCGCTATTGATAACGGCTTTTACTATGATGCCGACATTGCCGAGACAGTGAACGAAAAAGACATTATAAAAATCGAACAAAAAATGCGCCAAATCGCCAAAACTTGGGCAGGTTTTGAAAAAGAGGTCGTTTCGGCTGATATTGCTAAAAACAAATTCAGTAACAATGAATACAAACACGAACTAATAGATGGTGTACTAGAAAAAGGCGAAGAAATTTCTTTGTATACATCGGGCGAATTTACCGACCTATGTCGAGGTGGCCACGTCGAAAGTTTTAAAGACATAGACATGGGTGGTTGGAAACTAGACAAAATCGCTGGTGCATATTGGCGTGGTGACGAGAAAAACAAAATGCTAACTCGTGTTTACGGTTTGGCATTTGAGAGTAAGGAAGCATTAATTGCCTACGAAACAATGATGGAGGAAGCTCGAAAACGTGATCATCGTATACTAGGTGCTCAACTTAAACTTTTTACAACATCTAATTTAGTTGGAGCCGGTCTTCCCCTTATTCAACCACGTGGAATGATTATAAGAAAAGCTATTGAAGATTACCTTTGGGATTTACACAAAGACAAAGGTTATTCTCGTGTATGGACACCACATATTGCCAAAGAAGCACTTTATGAAATGTCTGGTCACGCTGCAAAATTTGGCGACGAACTTTTTAGGGTTCAAGGCAAAGAAGAGAAGTTTATAATGAAGCCAATGAATTGCCCTCACCACATGCAAATTTTTGCTGATAATCAATTCTCATACCGTGATATGCCTGTGCGCTATTTTGAACCCGCAACAGTATATCGCGATGAAAAATCTGGACAATTAAGCGGATTAACACGAGTACGCTCTATCACCCAAGACGATGGTCACCTATTTTGTTCTAAGGACCAAATTGAAGCTGAAGTTTCTACAATTGTTGGAATTATAAAAGAATTCTATACAACATTTAGCATGATGGATGGATACTGGGTTTCACTATCAGTGAGAGACGAAAACAAGGACAAATATTTAGGTAGTGATGAAGTTTGGAACATGTCTGAAGGTGCTTTGGAAAAAGCAGCTACAGCTAATGGCCTGAATTACACAAGAGTAGAAGGTGAAGCTACTTTTTACGGACCAAAACTAGACTTCATGTTCAAAGACGCAATTGGTCGAGAGTGGCAATTAGCGACGATTCAATGTGACTTTAATTTACCAGAACGTTTTGACCTTTCATTTGTAAATCAAAAAGGCGAAAAAGAGCGCCCTGTTGTAATTCATCGTGCAATTTCGGGTTCACTTGAACGATTTATGGGCGTTATGATCGAACACTATGCAGGAGCATTCCCTGTATGGCTATCGCCTGTTCAAGTTGCCGTATTACCTGTTTCAAACGAACACCATGGCGACTATGCCAAACAAGTTTTTGAAGATTTGCGCAATGCAGGTATTCGCGCACAATTAGTAGCCGATGATTCGTTGGGTAAAAGAATTCGCAATACTAAAATGCAAAAAATCCCCTACCAAATAATTATTGGCGACAAAGAAAAAGATTCAAACACTTTAACCATCGAAGGCCGCCATGATGAAAAAATTGAAGGCAGAACTATAGAACAATTCATGGAACGCATTCAAAATGAAATTAAAGACAGAATAAACAATTAAAAAAACGTCCTGCAATCAATGCGGGACGTTTTATTTATGAGGGATGCTCAGCTTAAAAGCCAAGCCAATAGTGTTATAATTACAGCCATCATAAGAACGAATCTTACGACTTTTCCTGCTTTTACCAGGATATATATAGCAAGTGGTAAACCAACACAGAATGCCACAAGCGCTAAAAGTACGTTCCAAAAAGTTTCCATATCTGTGTATATTATAGCATATATAACAAGTACAGTCAATATATGTTTTAACCTTATTTATCAACATAAAATCCCCTAACCTAGTGCTATAATTGATGTATATGAAAGATAATAATTTATACAACATGATGCACCAATTGACCCAAGAACAAAAGTCACTTTGGCGCCTAGAAAACCAATACGTAAAAGACGCTAAAACAAACCCAACACTTAAAAAATATTGGGCAAACCTAGCCAAAGAGAAGAAAACCCACATTACCGACCTAAAGGAAATGATTAAGAAAGAGTTAAAGTAGCAAAACCAAATAAAAATGTCTAGATATAACCTAGACATTTTTATTTGCTCAAAATTCATTTTACTGATAAGGTAATTTAAACTTTTAATTTATGTATGAAGTAGTATTTACCGTAACCATTGTTTCATTGAAAATTTTTATTAATTCTCTAGAAAAATTCGACAACAAGAGATTATTTTTTGATTCGAAAGAGTCGCAGATGTCTGATAAAGATTTTTTCTGAAAAAGCCCCGAGAGGGGCTTTTTTTATATATCAATATTCGCCTCTTTGGCGTATGACTGAATGAATGATTTGCGAGGGGCAACATCGCTACCCATTAGCATATCAAACACATGGTTGGCTTCTTCGGCATCATGAATACTTACTTGTTTTAGTACGCGTTTTGTAGCATCCATTGTAGTTTCTTTTAATTCATCGGCGTTCATTTCACCCAAACCTTTGTAGCGTTGTATGTGCCATTTAGCAGGCTTTTTAGAAGCGGTTTTAGATGTCGCCTCTTCGGCATCAGTTTCTTCGACAGCTTCCTCATCAGCACCCTCTGAATCATTACTTTCTACCAAATCTTCATCGCCTACAATTGCTACTTTTTCTTCATCGGTAAAGGCGTAGTGCAGTTCTTTACCACGCTTGATTTTATAAAGTGGTGGTTGAGCAATATAAACATAACCAGCATCAATAATTTGTGGGAAGTAGCGATAGAATAATGTCAAAATAAGTGTACGAATGTGCGCACCGTCAACGTCGGCATCGGTTGCAATGATTATTTTGTGGTAGCGAATTTTTTCAGCATCAAAAGTTTCACCAATAGAAGTACCAAGTGCAATAACCAAATTTTTAACTTGTTCAGATTGTAGCAATTTGTCCAATCGTGCGCGTTCAACGTTTAAAATTTTACCTCGCAATGGCAATATGGCCTGAGTTTTACGATCGCGACCTGCTTTGGCTGTACCACCCGCAGAGTCTCCCTCTACAATAAATAGTTCAGATTCAGCGGCTGATTTGCTTTGACAGTCAGCCAATTTACCAGGCAATGTCATGCCTTCTAGTGCGCTTTTACGCAAAATTGAGTCTTTGGCTGCTTTGGCGGCCTTGCGAGCACGTAGGGCGACCATGGCCTTGTTAATGATTGATTTAGCAGTGTCAGGGTTTTCCTCAAAGAATGTTGATAATGCATCGCCAAAGACTTTGGCAACGGCACTCTGAGCCTCGGTTGAGCCAAGCTTCATTTTAGTTTGACCTTCGAATTGAATTTCGCGCAATTTAACTGAAATAACGGCAACTAGACCCTCTAAAACGTCATCACCCGTAAATCCACCCTCAGCTTCTTTGATTAAATTATTCTTTTTAGCATAAGCATTGATAACACGCGTTAATGCGGTTTTAAAACCAACAACGTGTGTACCACCCTCGGGTGTATTAATGTTGTTTGCGAAAGGCACAATTTTTGTACCGATGTCGTCGATGTAATCAAATGCGATTTCGGTACCAACGTCGTCAATTTCTTTGGATACATAAAAGGTTGTATCAGTCACCCGTTTGTGTAGTTTTGTATATTGGCGAACAAGCGAAACAATACCACCTTCAAAATAATAAGTTACATTAGGGCTGTTTAAATTTAGGTCTTCGATCCAGTATGTGTCGGTGTCATCAATTTTACCTTCATGATCACGCGCATCAATAATATGAATGCGCAAATTGTTAACCAAATAAGCCTGCTGTTCTAGACGGTGCTTTATTAAATTAAAATCAAATTTAATTTCTTTGAAAATTTCAGGGTCGGCTTGGAAGGTTATGATTGTACCGTGGTCGTCAGATTTACCAATTTTTTTAACAGCGGCTTTGACTTTACCTTGTGAATATTCCTGCACATAGCGGCCACCATCGCGGTGTACCTCGGCACGAGTATAAGTAGACAAAGCATTAACAACTGATGCGCCCACACCGTGCAAGCCACCTGAAACTTTATAACCTGACTCATCACCACCGAATTTACCACCGGCGTGGAGCACTGTCATAACAGTTTCAAGCGCTGAAACCTTGGTTTTTGAATGCACGTCAACTGGTATACCACGACCATTATCAACTACGCGAATACGATTGTTTGGTAGTAGCGCAACTTCGATGTGGTTACAAAAACCACCCATCGCTTCGTCGCGTGAGTTGTCAAAAATCTCCCATATTAGGTGGTGCAGGCCCTCAAGACCAGTACCACCAATGTACATACCAGGGCGCCTTCTGACTGGTTCTAGGCCCTCTAGAACGCTAATTTCATCAGCACCGTACTTTGCTTTTTTAGTTTCTTCCTTTGCCATATATCAATTTATTATACCAAAAATAGCCATATACACCAAGCATTTTATCGGTATACTTATTTGTTTTATGTTGTATAAATAGCCCTAAAAACAAGGTTTTTATTAGCGAATGGTCGCGCCGAACACTTCGGTTGTTTTTGTTTCAAGTTGTTTGTGTAGTGTGTTGACTTCGTCATCGGTTAGGGTTCGATCTAATGATCGGTATGTTATGCGGTAGGCATAGCTTTTTTTATCAGCTCCAAATTTTGCATCATTTTCGTATTCGTCCATTAATGCAACCTCTTCGGCCATATCGCCCAATACGTCACGTACCAAATCAAAATAATCATTTGGTGAAAATGTTTTTGAAACAACGAATGAAATATCGCGAATTACGGCCGGGTAACGGCTGACCTCTTTATAAATATTACCTAAAACCAATTGCTTTTTAACCCGCTCGTCGCTTGACCATAGTAAACGAATATCTGGTAGTTGAGTTGAAATTATCGCAAGCCTTTCAAGCCCCAAACCAAAAGCCCAGCCTGTCCATTTAGTTGAATCAATACCTAATTTTTCTAGTACGCTTGCACGTACAACACCCGCACCATTTACTTCAACCCATTTGCCGTCAACTTCAATTTCCATTTCAAGCGAAGGGTCAGTATATGGGAAAGTGTCGGGGTTAAAACGGTATTTAGTATCATTACCAAAAACAGCCAAAACAGTTTCAGTTAAAACTCGCTCTAAATCAGTACGGGTAATTGTGCCTTTTTCTTTGGGTATTAAATACCAACCATCAAGTTGATGAAAAATATTCATGTGCCTGCGATCAATTTCGTCTTTGCGGTACACTTTACCATGCGCAAAACAACCAACCGCTTCATTGTTTGCCATTTTGTTTTTTATATTTTCATTATTCAAATAGTAGTACCACATTACAGTCATTTGTGTACGTAATATGTGGGTTTCATTAATATAATATGTGTCACTTTTGCTACGAGCTGGGTGATCAGCTGGGAAATCAAACAAGTCAAAACCAATTTCAGTACTAACAACCTCGGGCACTTCAATTACGTCAAAGTCTTTAAATTCGTCTAATACCTTGATTCTTTTTACCATTTCATAAAGCGGGCTACCCTCGGTGCGAGATAGGTCAGCCATGGCTAAATAGCGTTGCATGCGCAGGCTTTCGGCGTCATTTCTGGCCAAAAGACCAGCTAAAATTTGGTCTTGTTCAGTTGTGTCTACTTTAATTTCCATATGTTACAATATTAGCATATGCAGGGCCCAAAAAAAACCACCCTATTTATAACCATTTTGGCGCTATTATTGTGCGGTTTTATATTGGGTTATTTTGATAATGGGCCAAATCACAAGGCTCCAAAAAGTTTTTTAACTAAATACCAAAACTTTAATTAAAAAATAAGTAAAAAGCTCTAACGAACAAAGACAAGCCTACTAATATAATCAAATAACCAATATATGGGTATATTTTGTTAACCTTGTCAGTATAGCCTTGTTTTAATTTAACGACCAACAATGGCACGACAATAGCCCAAACGAATGAACCAAAAAAAGCCCCTAGTGAAAAAGTTCTGATTAAAAACTTGCTGTAGTAATGAATATTTAAAGAGGTTAAAAATATCGAATACGCAATAAATTGATAAGGGTTTAGTATTGTTACAAAAAAACCTGACAAAAAGTTGTTTGTTTCCTCTTCGATTTCATCACCCCCCACCTTTTTAGCCTTGGCATCATTTTTGTTTTTATTTTTTATAACCGAAATACCAATTAAAATAGTTACAATACTTGCCACAAGTGATAATACCAATCGAACATCGGGGTTTTTAGTGAACGAAAATGAAAGGCCTGATAAAATTATAAAAAAGGCTAGCAGGTCGGCAAAACTTGAACCTAGTAGTGTAAAAAAACCCTCTTTGTAACCCCCACGCAAGGTTCGAGCAATAGCAATTGCCGAAACCACCCCAATTGGAAATGTGGCAATTATCGAAATTAAAAAGCCTTGAGAAAAAGTTTGTATCATTTTATAAAATAAATTATAGCACAAAAACACACCACCCGCTTTTCAATAAAGCTTTTTTATGCTATAAAAACATAGTCAACTTCATGTCGGGGTAGCTGTTTTGGTTAGATTCTGCGGAGCCGAACAGGTATAATAAATATTTACAAAAGAATAAAATATGTCGGGGTAGCTCAGTCGGTTAGAGCGTAGCACTCATAAAGCTAAGGTCGAGAGTTCGATTCTCTCCCTCGACACAATATAAAAACGCTTGGAATTATTGTGTTTTTATGTTAAAAATAAAAGACTGCAGTCGTACCCGCCCGAACGACTGACATCGTTCAGTCGGGCGGGGCTCAACTGGTTTTTATAAAATTAATATATGTTTATTGTATACGTTTTACAAGATGATAAGGGTAAATTCTACAAAGGTTTTACAAATAATCTTGCAAGACGTTTTAGTGAACATCTACGAGGTGATACGCTTACAACCTCGAAAATGAAGAATTTAAAAATCGTTTACACAGAACAGTATTCAACTATGAAAGAAGCTAGACTTCGAGAGATATATTTGAAAACATCTGCTGGTAGAAGATTTTTAAAGAAAATACTGCAGTCGTAGCTCAACTGGTTAGAGCACCCGCCTGTCACGCGGGAGGTTGCGGGTTCAAGTCCCGTCGACTGCGCAAATAATAAAGACCGCCTTCGGGCGGTTTTTATTATTGCGGGCATGAAGAAATGTCCAATGGACATTATGTTGGATACTAACAGACACAACGATGTTTTACGAACACGCAAAACCGCGAGCCGGGGTAGCGAAATTTCCGAGCGACGGCTAGGAAATATTTGTGACCAGCACCCTTGTACTGTTCCTGTAAGGAAAGCACCCCTATTCCATCAACCGCGCAAATAAAAAAGAGCTATAGAAATATGGCTCTTTTTGCTACAGGTGTATTAGATATAGAACTCCCTCTTTTTTTGACATTTCCATATGCTTTTGATACTCTTAAGTAGTAATTACTACTTAATCACATATAAACACATGTTGGAAAAACCGAAATTTGAGCAAGGCCCTGTTTCTATAAATAAAGAAGAGAACACAGAAAAAAGTGCTTCTAACCCAGAAAATAAAGTTGATATAACTGAAGTATCTCGTCTGGTAAATGACAGCTTGGAAACTTGTCTTTCAGTAGAAACCCAGGTGGAAGGTATTTTTAAATTTAGAGGAACTGACTCTCCAAACATTACATCCAAAATTGAAGAGATATGTGATGCTTATTTGGTGTCACTAAAGAACATTAATGACTTCTCTTCTCTTAACCCAACTAGTAAATTATCTGAAGAAAAGAAAAAACTTTCAACAATGAAGGAAGTCATCTTAGATGTCCACAGTAGGGTTTACTTACTAAGAAGTTATGGAAAGGAGTCTAATAAGGAAATACGAGAAGAAATGCTCTCCCTCTTCCGAGAAAAGCTTAAAGGTGTACATGGTTTTGGAGAAGTTGAAAAAAAATAAGCAGATATAAAATTCTGCTTATTTTGAACTATTCTAAGTCTTGTACTTTTTCAAATCAGGTATATAAATATAACCATTATGGCTGTGAATAGCAGTTCCCACTTCATTCACTAGTCCGCGCAAAATAATAAAAAGCCTTACTTATTCCAGTAAGGCTTTTTATTTGCAAAGTTGGTTTTAGTGTGATATATTATAAACCTACATAGCGGGTTAGAGAAACGGTGTCTCGTCAGGCTCATAACCTGAAGAATGGGGTTCGACTCCCCGACCCGCAACAATATAGGTTAGTTCTGAATTGCTCCTAATTCGCGCAAAACTGATTCAAATAGGTTTATAACACGTAATGTTTCGTGTTTTGTTATTTCAAAATCAAAGCCATCATGGGCAATACGATTACGAACCTTGTGGGCCTCCCAGGCATTATCAAGTGTACGCAGGTCGCCTTTATCAATTTTTTTCAAACGTTCACCTAGCGTGTCGGCAACGACTGGTAATTTTTGACTGGCCGATTCAAGCATTGTGTCGGCTTCAAGTATGGCTAGCCTCCAATCTGACGGGTTGTCACTATTTGCATGATCTAACACACCCTGCCATTTTAATGTATGTGTATAGGTTTCCTCTTCAATTATTTTAACTTCATTTAGTTTTTCTTTTTCTTTTTGTTCTTTGCGAATTTCCCAAAGCCTAACTAGGCAATAAATAATAATTGCAATTGCTAAAACAGCAATAATTGAAACAATTAATTTATATATAGACAGCCATTTTTGACCCAAGCTAATAGCACTTTCGCCACCGCCCGAATTTAGCGCCCGGCCCAATGTCGAACCATTGTCAATACGAAAACCTAAAAGCCCGGCAATAAAGGCAACAAACCCCCTAACAAAACTAAATATTTGATAAAAAACGTAATCCAAATTAACATATGACGGCTCAATGGTCGGCACGCTTGAAACTTTATCAACTACATTAACTGGTTGCATATATTCTATTGTAACGATTTTTCGAACTGTTCTGCAAGTTCAAAAAGTTTATAATCTGAAAAATTAGGGCCCATGAACTGAATTGAGTGCTGTAAATTGTTTTCAGCACTACCCGAAGGTATTGATATAGCAGGCACACCCGAAATATTAGCAGGTGCTAAAAATAAGTCAGACAATTTCATAGCAATTGGATCGTCAGATTTTGAACCAAAAGGAAAGGCTAAAAATGGAGTTGTGGGTGTAACAATAAAATCAACTTTTTCAAAAATGTTTTTAAGCTCGGCAGTTATGGCGTCTTTGATTTTTAAAGCGGTTCGATAATATGCATCATAATAACCATGTGACAATATATATGTACCCAATAGTATTCGACGGCGAACCTCGGGCCCAAATTTTTGCCCACGGGTTTCATTATAAACGCCCAATAAATCATTAGCATTAACCGATGCCCCGTAACGAATACCATCATATCGAGCCAAGTTAGACGAAGCCTCGGCAGGAAGTAAAATATAATATACAGCAAGTGATGCTTCAGCCATTGGCAAATCAATATCAATTAATTCATAACCTAGAGATTCTAATTTTTTTAGTGACTCATTAAAATTATTTTTAATACCCTCATCAATACCCTCACCGTTTACCCAAGCACGCGGGACCCCAATTTTCTTAGAATCATTTTTATCAAATTTTCGATTTTCAATTGGTACACAAGTTGCATCAAGCCTGTCATAAGTTGCGATAGTATCGAATAGAATTTTAGCATCAGAAATATTGTTTGCTAGTGGCCCAATTTGGTCAAATGAACTAGCTAATGCAATTAAACCATTACGCGAAACTGTACCGTAGGTTGGTTTGAATCCTACAAGCCCGCAATACCCCGAAGGCTGCCTAATCGAACCACCAGTATCTGAACCTAGCGCTATCATAGCGGCGCCCATAGCAACAGACGCTGCCGCACCACCTGACGAACCACCTGGCACCATGTCGGTATTTAATGGGTTTTTAGTAATACCATAAAAACTAGTTTCAGTTGACGAGCCCATAGCCGCATCGTCCATGTTTGTACGGCCAATTATAATTGCCCCCGCCTTTTTTAATTCGGCTACTACATGCGCATCATAAGTTGATACATAATTTTCAAGTATACCAGAACAAGCTGAAGCACCGTGTCCATCGAAAAGCATGTTGTCTTTGATTGCAACGGGTATACCAGTTAGGCCTGTGGCAGTACCGTTGTCGATCATATATTGAGCTTTTTTGATTTGTTCATCTATATCAGCGTCATTAAAAATTTCAACATAAGCAAAAATGTCAGAGTTTTTAGCCTTGGCCACATTTAAATACTGATTAACCAAATTAGTGACTGTAATTTTTTTATTTATTAATGCATCGTGTGCATCTTGGATTGAATTAAATGTATGCATAAATTATAAAACCTTTTTAACAACAACATAATCAGTCTCACGACCTGGGGCTTCATTTAAAATTGCATCTGAATATTGACCACCAACATGCATAGGTTCGTCATGGGCGGCGATGTTTATTTTTAAATACTCAGGTTCAATATCACCCAAGTTATTGGCAATACCCCTGATTTGATCGACATAAGCCAAAACCCCACCTAGGTCTTTGACCATAGCCTCCTTTTCATTGGCGTCAATACCCAATCTGGCCAAATCAGCCAAATAATCAATAGTTTTTATATCCATATAATGAATTATACACTATTTAAGCAATTTTTTAAATTCAGCCTCGGTAATGATCTTAACCCCCAATTTTTGCGCATCAGCAAATTTTGAACCAGGTTTATCCCCCGCTAAAACATAATCAGTATTGCTAGACACACTTGACGTTACACTACCACCACCCTTTTTAATCAAACCCTTGGCTTCGTCACGCGAAAAATCAACCAATGTACCAGTTAGCACAAAAGTTTTACCAAAAATATTTTTATTCTGCTCGATGGCTTCGGGTTTTTGAATTTTTAAAATACTTAGCAATTCATTATACAAGTTTAAATTTTTGTCATTGGTAAACCATTCAGTAAAACTATTAGCAACCCTGTCACCCACCCCGTCAATTTTAACCAAATCATCATAGTTTTGAGCTGGGGCTTTTTTCGGGTCAATAATATTTTTTGCAATCAAGTCAGCGGTTTCTTCGCCAACATGTAGTATACCTAATGCATAAATAAAATTTGCAAAATTAACTGTTTTAGATTTTTCAACCGATTCTAATAAATTGCCGACACTTTTTTCACCGAAACGCTCAAGTTCAATCAGGTCAGACTGCTTAATTTTAAAAAAGTCAGAAAAATCTTGCACAACACCTATCTCAACAAATCGTTCAACAATCTTGTCGCCCATGCCAACAATATTTAAACCTTTTTTGCTTACAAAATGAATTGCGCGTTCAATAATTTGCGCAGGGCAATGTTTGTTTGGGCAAAATACAGCCACACTATCAACCCCCGTTGTTGTTGTACGGTTCTCTAATAAATTATTACATTCTGGGCAGGTGTTTTGAATTTTAAAAGCTTTTGAATTTTTCAAAAAATCCTTAGAGCGCAATTTTAAAATAACTTCAACAATTTCAGGTATAACATCACCTGCTTTGCGTAAAATAACTGTATCACCAACACGAATACCTAACCTATCAATTTCGTCTTGATTGTGTAGTGTTGCGCGCGCAACAACAGAACCTGCAACCAACACCGGCTCTAGTACGGCAACGGGCGTAATAGCTCCTGTACGCCCGACTTGCAAATGAATATCTAATAACTTAGTGGTGACCTCTTCAGCTGGGAACTTATAAGCAACCGCAAAACGAGGTGATTTAGCGGTATAACCAATAATGTTTGATAAGTTAAGGTCATTTAATTTTACAACCATACCATCAACACCGTGGTTGTGGTTATTTTTATTTAAAACCTCTTTTTCGTAAATTTTTTGAATATCATTTAAATTACTGCTATATAAAATGGGTTCATTTATATTAAACCCGTATTTTTTTAAGAGTTTAAATGACTCAGCCTGAGTTTTAATATCTGTTTTTTTACCATCAATAACTAAATTATCGATGTGATAAATAAATGTTTTTAAATTTCGTTCGCGAGTTACCCCCGGGTCAAGTTGGCGAATAGCCCCTGCGGCAGCATTTCTAGTATTTGCAAAAAGTGGCTCGCCAAGACTTTCTCTTTTTTTGTTTAATTTTTCTAAATCGTTTTTGTCCATCCAAACTTCACCAACCACAGTCATGTCAATATTTTTATCAATTTTTTTAGGTACATCTTTTATAACTGAAACACTGTGGGTTACATTTTCGCCTACCTCGCCATCACCCCGAGTTGCGGCTGTTACTAAAACACCATTTTTATAATTTAAAATAACTTTTAAACCATCTATTTTTTGTTCACAAACTAAATCTAAATTAAAACCTAATTCATTTGCATTAGCACCCTCTTTCTCGGCGAAACGTATTACCCTATCGTGCCATGCAGTTAATTCATCATATGAAAAAACATTGTCGTACGACCACTGCGGGTATTCGTGTTTAATTTTTACAAAAGCCTCTATTGGCCTATCGCCAACTAAATCAGTTGGCGAGTTTTTAATTTTTAAATCGGGGTATTTTTTTTCAAGCGAAACAAGCTCTTGTATTAAAGAGTCGTACACAGTATCAGAGACTTCGGGGCTATCCTCGGTATAGTATTTTAACCGGTGGTAATTAATTAGCTCTACAAGTTTAGCAATACGTAATGAGGCTTGTTTTTTATCCATTAAACCTATTTTACTAGATTTGGGACCTAATTAAAAGTAAGCTCTAAGCGTTCTTTCGATATATCTAACCTGGTTTTGTTGACATGTACTATAACCTTTTGCAATAAAAGAAAGCCTTGGGTCAGACGGAGGCGAAGGATGTCTTAATTCTATAGAAAAACAAGCTTCTTTACGGCTAGTAGTTGTCCAAATACTACCTATAGGTGTTTTACTTAGACTTAAAAATTGACCAAATTTTTGTGGTGCAATATCATAGCAGTTAATTTGATTATCTTGTGCAAAAACAGATGCATTATTAAAAAGAGCACATTCCATACCAGCATCAGCTGCGTAAAATGCAGCTTGTGAATCATAAGCAAGGGACGACAAAAACTTTTGTTTATATGTAATACTTGCCAAACCAAAAGCAATTGTAGAAATTATAGATATCATGATAATTACATAAAACAACGCAAAGCCACGTACCCTTACCTGGGTATTTTGATTTATCTGAAGTGTATTATTTTTTATAAAAAAATATTTTTTCATATTATTTACAGTACCCAATTATAAAGAGATGTTGTTAATGTCCTAGTCCTAGTATTTGTACCATTTAGCCAAGTGACCTCGACTTTTACTAGCAAAACATCGGTGCCGATATCCATAGTTGTAATTTTACGAATAAAAGGCTTATTGTCAGGGCTAACCTGTATAGTTTGACAAGGAATCGCGCAAGGGGTTAATTTACTAAAATTATCTAAGTTCAAATAACAACCCGCACTTGTACCACAACCACTATTGGTTTTAATTTCAGTAACAAAATCAGTCCACGGGCTAGCTGTCGGGTTTACATAAACATTTTGGTCTCGAATATTTCTAATATAATCAATACCCTCTTGAGCCAAATAAGTAGCGACAACTTCGTTTCGTGTATATGACGCAGACGTTACAGAATCCCTAACCAGGGCAAGTAAAGCCGACAAGGCAATTATAAAAAGCATAATTGCAACCATTGTTTCAAGCAAGGTAAAACCTGAATGCTTGCGCGCATCTATTTTAATATTTATTTTTTTTAAAATTTTATTGTTCATACTGTCTTTGACTTATAAAAGTTTGTACATATATTGGCGCCTGATCGTTCTTTATTGAAACAGTACCTCCAGTCCGAACCCTTATGCTGGGCTGATATGCGTCTGATGGGTCAGTACCATTAACATCTAAGTCAAATTTTTCAATATCAATTTCTTTGGCAGTTAATGATATGCAATTACCCCCCATTGATAAAAGATCCATATTTATTGGTGTCATTACAGGCTGTGCCCCTGAAAAAATATCTCTATCTACACAGCGTACTATTTTACCCTTACCTCCAACTGGTTTTTCTAAATAATAAGCATATAAGTCAGTTTGATTGGGTGTTACTGTTGGGTCAAGTACGAAAAAGGCGATACCCTGCCCTAGTGTGCAGTTAGAGCCTATTGTCGGGTCGACAGTAATCTGTCCAGCATTGGCACTGAAACATGTGTACATCGAGCCTAGCCTAGCTGTACGTGTAAAAAGCTCCATTGAGTACTGTACATTATCAATTGCTGTTTTTATTGAAACTGACCTTTTAGCTGAACTATTTGAAATAATCAATGCCGACAATGCAATAGTTACAAACAATATAAAAATCATTGTCGAAACTAAAACCTCAACTAGTGTAAATCCATTATTCAAATTTTTATATTTTTTAAAAATCATTTTTTAATCAGTACTAATTTGACCATTACCAAAAATATGAACAGATTTGCGAACTCCGTCTTGTGAAACTAAAACTATATCAAAAGTGCTAACAGGGGTTGAGGTTGTACTACTACAAAGTGGGTAAACAGTACTGTGTACACAGAAAATAACATCACCCGATGGCTTTTTGAAAATTACATCAACTGAGCTTAATGGGTCGGTTAGTTTTATGACATCACTATTAATAATTAATTCTTCTATTTTGTCACCCGTATCAATTTTATAGTATTCAATACATTCCTCGCCAAGACCAGGCGTACCACAAAGATTAGCTGTTGTTGTGTACTGATTATCTGCGGGTGAAAGTTCAGCAAAAAAAGTTATCTGATCTGGTCTAGTAGATTCAAAACTTACACCATAGCCCTTGACTGGCAAACTAGCCAGCACCCCCGAGGCCTGCAAGCCCAGTGCATATGATTGAGCCTTGCGTACAGTTAGAGCAATTTCTTGAGAAACTGTATTTACCGTTGTGTTAGTTCTAAAAGACCTATAGTTAAAAAGTATTATACCCGAGACAACAGCAAAGATGCCCAACACAACCATCATTTCAGCAATAGTAAAACCGCTATTTAAAGGTGCTATGTATTTTATAGGATGCTTGAAAGCCATGTTAATAGTATATCAAGGTTTAAGTTAAAGATAAATACAATAAATGTACCTAAAATTAAAAAAGGGCCAAATGCAATTTCACTTTTGCGGTCAATTTTTTTAAACTTACCCCGAAGTTTGCCAATACGCGACATTATCAATAAATAACAACCAACAATACCACCTATCCAAAAACTAAACATCAGCGCCAATAAACCTGATGACACGCCCAAGAATGCCCCCATAAACAAAGTAAACTTAACGTCACCAAAACCCATAGCGCGCCCCCTTGAAA
This sequence comes from Minisyncoccota bacterium, assembly GCA_017992305.1. Taxonomy (GTDB): domain Bacteria; phylum Patescibacteriota; class Minisyncoccia; order Phycocordibacterales; family UBA9973; genus MFUC01. Next base: position 24,141 of record JAGOOX010000002.1, on the reverse strand, counting down.
TTAAATAAATTAACAGTAGCGGTATAGCAACAATAACCATACCAATTAAAGCCATTTTAATACCTATACCGAAAAATGCTGAGTAAATTAAAGCTAAGATAAAAGCCCCCAAGGTCCAACCGTCAGGCATTATTTTATGTTTTAAATCGTAAACAAATGTACAAGTAAGTAAGCCGAAAATACCCATAGTTAACAAATATTTAATGGCCCAAAAATAAATATTAGCGTCTATATTGATAAACAAAGCTATTACTGAAATTAATGCAAAAGCCAGTTCAACAATAAAATACTGTGAGCTAATTTTACTATGACATTTTTTACACTTGCCACCCTGTATGGCGTAGCTGACTACAGGTATAAGTTCGGTGGGTTCTAATGTATGGCCACATGAAAAACAAAAACTACGCTTGCTTTTAATGTGTGTATTATGCCGTAATATAATGACATTCAAAAAACTACCAATTATGGCACCAAAAACGGCGGCAAATATACAGTAAATCCAAAACATATTATTACAAGTTCGTACAAAAAACTAGTTACACGTAGTGTCAGAGTTGTTAGACAAAGCTGCGGCTGTGCCTGTTGTTGTACCGTTATAAGCCGTACCACTTGCATTCTTCTCACGAGAGGTTCCTGATGAGTCTATACACCAATAAGTGTTTGCATTTTGTGCCAAAGGAAATACTAGCGCCCAAGCGTTAACCAAAGATGAACCACCAGTTACAGTAGTCAAAACACAAATTCTAGAACCAGTAGGCCTAACAGCAATAATAGCAGATACTGCCCTTGCAATTACAGGATCAGTCAAGAAAGTATTCGCAGCATTACATGTTGTTGTACTTGACGATGGAAAAACGTTTGCAGAACTATAAAATTCACTGTTGGCATCGTAATAAATTGCTGACTGAGTACCAATTGTTTTAATGTTTGATTTTATAGCAGCGTCTTCACCTTTTGATCGAGCTGAGTTAAGTGAAGCTAAAATAACAGAAGCCAAAACACCAATTATGGCGATAACAACCAGTAGTTCTAGTAACGTAAAACCTTTTATAAATTTTTTTTGTTCTTTTTTCATATTATATATTTAATTATTAAAAAGTAATTAATTATGGGCACGAAGTGAAGCCCGTAGTCCAATAATTAGGTATACTGTCTTTGACTCCGCCAAAACCAGTTGAGTCAACGCAGTAATAGTCTACACCCGAATTTGAAGATATTATGTTAGTAGTCTTCAAAATTGCACCAATAGCCCATGCGTCACCAGTAGCATTAGTAAAACCATATGCTGTCGAACCCGATGCGGTGGCCGCAGCCCTAAGCCCAGCCTGGGCAGTGGTAGACCCCGCCCCAAACAAACCAGTACATACACCAACGGCCGTACCGCCAGATGTAAAACCACAAGCAACGTTGTTGCCGTATGTTATATTTGTATCATAATAAAGAGCAGCTTGACCACGGATATTTGCAATATTTGACCTGACCGCAGAGTCGCCACCTTTTGATCGAGCTGAGTTAAGTGAAGCTAAAACAATTGCGGCCAAAATACCGATAATTGCAATAACTACAAGTAGTTCGATAAGTGTAAAGCCCTTGTTTATTTTTAATTTACCATTCAATAGCATTACATATATATTATACTATGCTCAATCTAAAAAACCACCCTTGTGGGTGGTTTTTTGTTGAAAAACTATTATGGGCAAACAGTGAAGCCTGTAGTCCAGTAATTAGGAATGCTGTCCTTCACGCTACTTGCGCCAACTGAATCAACACAGTAATAATCAACACCAGAATTTGAACCTACCAGGTTATTGGTTTTTAAAATTGTACCTATAGCCCAAGAGTCACCAGTAGCATTAGTAAAACCATATGCTGTCGAACCCGACGCAATAGCAGCAGCCCTAAGACCGGCTTGCACAGTTAGCGAACCTGAGCCGAACACGCCACCACAAGTACTGATTTGTGTACCCGTGCCAGTAAAACCACAAGAATTATTTATGCCATAACTACCATTTGTATCATAGTATAGTGAAGCTTGGCCACGCACATTTGAAAGGTTTGATTTTACAGCAGCATCAGCCCCTTTACTTCGAGCCGAATTAAGTGAAGCCAAAACCACAGATGCAAGTATGCCAATAATTGCAATAACAACTAGTAACTCTATTAACGTAAATCCGTGCACACCTGAACATTTTTTTGTTTTATTTTTTAACATCATATTAATTATTATAAAACTAGTCTATACAGAAAGCCACCCGCATGGGTGGCTTTCTGTTGAAAACTTGAACTAATTTTATATTATGGACAAGCTGTAGTTGTAGTGAACCATGGAGTTGTAGTCAGTGTACCAGTTATAGTTTTGCCTGCACCTGATGAGTCAACACAATAGTAACCAGCACCAGATGTTTTTAAGTTAACAGCGGTAAACCAAGCGTCACCCGCAGCGTTAACATAACCATAAGCCGTAGTACCAGCAGCAGAAGCAGCGGCCTTTAGACCTTCTTGAGCTGTACCTGTACCTGTACCAAACAAGTTAGTACAACCGCTTGCAGTACCCGCACCATTTATAGTACAAAGAACACCTGCAGCAGAGCTGTTATAAGTATTGTTTGTATCATAGTAAAGAGCGGCTTGGGCACGAATGTTAGCTAAGTTAGCCTTGATTGCAGCATCAGAACCTTTTGTTCGAGCTGAGTTTAGAGAAGCCAAAACAACTGAAGCCAAGATACCGATGATCGCAATAACGACTAGAAGTTCGATAAGCGTAAAACCTTTATTTTTCTTTAACATGTAAATTTACATTAATTTTATTAATACGTGTGTGCACACACGCGACCTGATAATGACTAAATTATAGCATTAAAAACAATTGTAAAGCCATAATAGTGTGGAAATCTATTTTATAGAATTAGCTGATACCACCAGCGATATCATAAATTGGCATCAAAACAGAGACCAATATTAAACCAACACCCAGACCCAAAGCCACGATCATCACAGGCTCGATAAGTGAAACTAGCGTGTCAACAGCATCGTCAACCTCGCGTTTATAAAAACGTGCCAAAGTTTTTAAAATCTGACCCAGTGAACCAGTTTCCTCGCCCACCTTCATCATTTGAACCAGTATTTGAGGTACTACTTCATATTTTGAAAGTGATTGCGACAATGTTGAGCCAGCCTTGACCTCCTCACTGGCCGCAATTAATATTTCTTGATATTTTTCATTACCAACCACGTCAGACGTTATTTGAATAGCTCGAACTATTGGTATGCCAGATGAAAGCATGGTGTCTAGGTTATCAGCAATACGAGCAAGGTAAACTTTGCGAAATAGTGGCCCAAAAACTGGAACTTTTATTTTTAATTCATCAATTGTTTTTTTGCCGCTTTTTGTTTTGGCAAGGTAGAACAAATATGAAAAAATTGCAACAATACCAGCCAGCATAAAAATGCCATAATTAACCATTATGTTCGATATACCAATAACAACTTTTGTATAAACTGGAACGTCTTGGCCTGAACTTAGAATGATTTCAGACAGTTTTGGAATAATCATTGTAAACATTAAAATCATAACAACAAAGAATATGCCAATAACAAAACCTGGGTAGATAAGTGCGTTTTTGGTTTTACTGGTTAAGGCATATTGACGATCCAGATATTCGGCCAAGTAATTGAATGTTGTTGTTAAGTTGCCCGACTCTTCACCTGACCTAACCATATTTACATAAAAACTTGAAAAAACATCAGGGTGTTTAGCTAACGCCTCTGAAATTGAAACTCCAGCCTGTAGGTCTTCGGTTACGCGCATTAATTTTTTAGTTAAAAGTCTATTTTCAGAATTAGTTGAAAGTAATTGAAAGGCTTTAAGCGCTGAAACATTGGCTTCAAAAAGGGTAGCAATTTGGCGAGACATAATAACAACTTCCTTGGTTTTAACACTTTCAAAAAGTGATATTTCAAGAAAGTTTCTAGGCGCACCCTCTTCGATAACCTTTAAAACTATTAGGCCTCTTTTTTGCAGGGCCGAAATTGCCATGTCTTGGTTTGGGGCCTCAACAAGACCTGATTTTTTCTCACCCTTATCGGTAACTGCGTCGTATTTATAATTCATATTTTTTTAATAATTTAAATTTATAGCATCTGTTGTAACGCCTTGAGATTGTTTGAATACAAAATTGCGTTATCTAGTGTAATTTGACCAGTCTTAATCAATTCAATTAACGACCTGTTTAGGTCTACCATGCCCTGTTCTAGACTTGTTTCAATAACAATGTTTAATTCATGTGTCCTCTTTTCCCTAATTAAATTTGCAACAGCACTATTATTTATTAATAATTCGTACGCAGGCACCCTGCCCCCACCTATTTTAGGAATTAACCTTTGTGAAAATATTCCTAATAGGGTTGAGGCAAGCTGTGACCTGATTTGATCTTGTTGATTAGCCGGGAATGAGTCAATAATACGGTCAATTGATTGTGCGGCATTATTAGTATGTAAAGTTGATAATACCAAATGACCAGTTTCGGCTGCGGTTACTGCCGTTGACATAGTTTCGTGCGAGCGCATTTCACCAACTAATATGACGTTTACATCTTCTCGAAAAACGCTTTTAAGAGCAGTGTCAAAGTCTTTGGTGTCAATACCAACCTCGCGTTGATGAATAAGTGATTTTTTGTTTTTGAAAACATATTCGGCCGGGTCTTCGATTGTGATTATATGAGCTGACCTTTTTTCATTAATAATTTCAATCATCGAAGTTAGTGTCGTTGTTTTACCTTGGCCAACTGGACCAACAACAAGGAAAAAGCCTTGACGAGCCATAGCAAAATCCTCGAGTATGCTTGGTAGTGAAAGCTCTTTTAAGTTTCGAGCTTTTGGTACAAGTCGCAAAGATACTGCATATTGACCACGTTGAATAAATGCATTACCCCGCAAACGGTGGTCTTCGTAATTATACGCAAAGTCTTTTTCTTGGTTGTCTATAAATGATTGAAGCATTTTTTCTCCAAGCATTTCTTTTAAAATAGCCAGTATGTCGTTATTACTTGGTGCATCAAAATTAGTTAAGGGTATGAGTTCGCCAGCAATACGTATTAACGGAGAATCCCCCGCCGAAAGGTGCAGGTCTGAGCCATTATTAGCAATCAAGGCATCTAAGAATTTTTTAATATCATTCATAATTATTTATATTATATCATAAGAATTAATCACGATCTTCAGATAGTGTGTAAACCTCAGTCATTGGAATAATACCATTCAAGCTTTTAACAAAACCGTCTTCGCGCATTGTAAGCATACCCTTACTGCGAGCAATATTGTAAACCTGCTCTTCAGATGGAGATTTTAAAATAGTACGTTGCATTTCACGGTCTACCTTGAACATTTCATGAACTGCTACACGGCCCTTGGTGCCTGTTGGGCTGTCGACAGTTGGTACTGTTTGAATATATTTTTCAGGTAATACTACTTTGTTGGCAAATTGTGGCGGCAAGTCTTTGAAGTATGCTTTATACTCCTCTTTAATGATGTCATCCATTGGAACCTCTTGACGAGCCGAGGGGTAAGTTTTACGAACCAAACGTTGCGCAATACCCAGTATTAAAGTTGGCGCAATTAGATAAGGGTCAACACCCATATCAACCAGTCGAGGTACAATGCCGGCAGCATTATTGGTGTGCAAAGTTGATAATACCAAGTGACCAGTAAGGGCGGCCTGAATAGCTAGTTGAGCGGTTTCTTTATCGCGAATCTCACCAACGAATATAACGTTTGGGTCTTGACGCAAAATAGAACGTAAACCAGTTGCAAAAGTATACCCGATTTCAGGCATAACCTGTGACTGATTAACCTGCGGTATATTAAATTCAACAGGGTCTTCGAGCGAAACGACGTTGACTGTCTCTTTGTCAATTTCATTAAGCATAGAATAAATTGTAGTTGATTTACCACTACCAGTTGGCCCTGTAACCAAAATCAAACCATACGGTTTTTTTAAGGCTTCGCGAATTAGTGTTTCGTTTTCGACAGTTAAACCAATATCTTTTAGGGATTTAATACCACCCTCTGAGTCAAGAATACGTAAAACAACCTTTTCGCCGAAATGAGTTGGAAATGTTGAAACACGAAAATCAATTTTTTTATCACCGATTTTTGTAGAAAAAGATCCGTCTTGGGGTTTACGTTTTTCATCAAGTCTTAGTTTTGCCAAAATTTTAATACGAGCAACAACTCCGGGGAAGACTTGTAGTGGCAATATTAGTGAGGTATGCAAGGTTCCATCAACACGAAAACGTACAACCACCTTTTCACCAGTATTTTCAATGTGTATATCAGATGCGTCACCTTCGACGCCGTGTCTTAGTATTACGGCTACGATTTTTATAATAGGAGCTTCTTCGATAATTTTCTCTTCTTCTTCTTTGGAAATTGTATTTTGAATATTAGGGTCGACGATTTCCATTTGCTCCTGGGCTTCGACTAATTCTGGGTCAATATCGTTTAATGCATCATGAACCTGAGAACCCATGCCTTTGTACCTATCCATTAATGCATCTAAATTTTTGTCACTAATTAATGAAACAGTAAAAGGTATATTTTTTTTAGAAGCAATAAATTGCAATGCATCTATGGCTTGAACATTGTCGGGGTCAGTTATGCCGACCTTTAATATTCCATCATTTAAACCTATCGGTGAAATTCGATAGTGTCGCGCAGCGTCTTCGGGTATATAATTAAAAATTTCAAGAGGCAAACTAGCAGGATTAATTTTAACAGCAGGAATATTGTAGTATTTGGATTTTGCCTCTAGTAAATAGTCTTCGTCAGCACCCTCTTTGGATAAAGCTTCTGAAATAGACATGTTTTCTGTGCGAGCAGTGTTTATAGCCCTTTCCATGGTTGCAGCATCAACCCTTTTTTCTTTTTTTAACAAGTCTAAAAAGCTCATATTTAGTTAATTTTTTTAGCGTTTTGATCAATAGTGTCGTTTAAATTAGTAGGTGGCACAAACACAGAATCAGACCCAATTGGTGCAAAAGGGTTTGGTCGACCGATAAGACGCTGATCCTCGATAACAGGAGTTAGTGAAAAATCTACCAGTTTTTGATACGACTTGTTCTTGAAAAAAGTGGTATCTAGGTTAATTGACTTGACCTGTGAAAGTGACTGTAAAAACTTGCCTGATTGGTCACCTTCGGTTTGAGTGGTTGTGGTAGAAAGGTTAGTTGTTTGAAGTATTGCATTAGTTGCGCTATTATTTTTACCTAAAACTAAAACAGCTACAACTGTGACAATGATAACAATTGATACAAATATAATTATTTTTTTAAGTGCTGGCTTCATAATAAATTAATTCTTTAACCAATAAGACTGGGCCTTGACTGAGAAATCATAAGACTCGACCTTGCCATCTACTTGCCCTACCGAAGTGAACGTTACGCTTGTAATATCAACTAACCTCAAACTATTTTCTAATGCTTCTAAAAATTCTACGAATTGTTTATATGTACCAGAAACCGCAAAGCTAACAGTGTATGAACCATACAAAGGGTTTGAACTGTTGGCTATTTTTTCAGAGTTTTTTATGTCTTCGCCTTTTAAATCTTGTGCATTATAGTCAACTTTTTTTAACTTCATGCCTGTTTTTTTAGCAATACCGTTAACGTCATTAATAAATCTAATGTTATCAATTGTGTCGGGAACCATTTTTTTCAAGCGTTCTACCTGTGCTGGGTCAATTGACTGAAAACGTCCAACAACATCTTGCCCCAGACCTGAATACTCTTTGGCTTGAGCTTCGGTATTACCTAGTTCAGATTTTTTAAACTTTAAGCTATCAACTTCGGCCTTTATTGGCAAAACCAAAAAGATCAAAATCAATGCTCCGGCGACTATTCTAATTATTGAAAAAATGATTCTCATATACATTAAATATTATTGATTTGCATAAGTTTTATATAAAACGAACGATGGGTCGACAGTGAACGTTAAGTCAAAATTAATATCACCCTTTTGATCAGGCACTAAGTTTGAAAAAATAGGATCTTTTAGAAATCTGTTTCTAGAAAATGTATCTAGTTGCAATGCCACCATATCATAACCTTGGGCTGAGCCTGTCATTTTGACTGTTGTGTTGGGTTGTTCCACCGAAGGGGCTTGTAGTGAGAAATTTGTAAAGCGAACGCTTTTTAGAGTTATTTCTTCTAGTGATTTAAATAATGGTGTTATAACTGTGTGGTGTTCTAAAAGCATTTCGGCAGCCTGTAATCGACGATTAACGTCGTTTAACTCGAGTACAATATTTGAATCGAATGTTTCGCTTTGACGAGTAAGTCCAACCTGACTATCTGAAATTGAAGTTGCTAGTTGTTTTTTATAGAAAAATAAAATACCATAAGCCGCAACAGAACCAATAAAAATCAAAGTTGCAAAAAAACCAAGCAAAGATACCCAACCCGCTGGTTTAGTTTCGGTAGTTATTGGCGCAACTGAGCGCTTGGGTATAAATGTTGTTTGAAATGTCGGTTCCATACTATATATATTTAATACATGTGCTTATAAAATTGCTCTTAGTGCGACCCCTATTGCCTGGGCATATTCGGGACCAATTGTTTTCAGGGCGTCTTCTAAAAATTCAGGGCTTTTTGTTTTTTGAAAAGGGTTAGCATAAACAACATCGGCCTGAAAAACATCTGTAGTTAATTCATATAAGCCCCTTAGTCTTGAACCACCGCCCGCTAATATAACTTCGTGTATAGTTCTATTATACTTCTTTTCGTAACCAAGCACCACACTTTTACACTCAGAAATTATATAATCTGTGGATAGTAAAATTAAATCCTTTAGGTAAGCATGTTCAGCAACTGGCTCTAAACCGTAAGTTATCTTTAGTTCCTCGGCACGTGCAAATGGTATATTGCGCGAAATTGCAATTGCACTACTGATGTCAAAACCTCCTCGATTAATGATGTGGACCTGTTTTACAATACCGGCCTCGACAATTGCAATTTTTGTTTTTTGTGCGCCAAAATCGATAATCATCGTAGGTGATAGTTCATGAGTCATAAGAGACCGGACCATACTAAAAAACTCAACCTCAAGAAACTTGATGTCCAAATTGGCTCCAGACATTACTGCTTGAGTTTTTTTAACAGGTTCTGACAAAACAGCAACAACTAAAACCTCTTGGTTTGTTGTAACCTTTTCATCAAAATCACGCTTGGGTATAACAACCCAGTCTAAATTTACATCAGTAATACTTACTGGTACATGAGACCGAGCCTCGTTTTTTACAGCCTCTTCTAGCATCGAACCAGTAATGCTTTCTGGAATAGATAATGTGAACAATAGCGCATTTAGCGCAGGAATAGTAATGCCAGCGTCTTTGGAGTCGACCTTTGCTTCATCAAGTAGTGCAACCAGAGCTTTTGAAAGATCCTCAGTTTCAAGGTTTGTAACAATACCGTCTTCTTTACCAATAAATTGGCCTAAGCTAAGGGTGCCGTAGGTTTCAAGTACGGCAACAGAACCAGACTTTTTAAGTTGAACTATTTTAATAGAAGAAGAACCGATATCGATACCGACAATTGAATCACTACCTTCACTGCTTAAAAGAGATTTTGCCCAATCTATAATCTTTGTCATATTAAAAGTATAGCATACAATATATATATGTGGATGTTAGTTTCAAGTATTTTTGGTAAAAAATGTGAATTTTGCAAAAAATCAGGTTTTAGAGTTTGCCCAAACTGTTTGCCTAAAATAACAAATCTTCGTAAGAGTCAAGACGATGTTCCCTATTTTTTAAACTACCAGGATGAAAAAAACAGAAAATTAATTTGGAAATTCAAATACAAAAACGAACTTACTATAGCCAAAGACCTTGCCCCATTGTTTGGTGATTTTATATATGAACAAATTGAAAATGACCTAAACCTGCAAAACCAAAATATATTTCAGAATATTTATATAGTCCCCGCCCCGATTACAAATGACCCTACTCGCTATAGACTAAAAAATCACATGCTAGTTATGGCAAATGAAGTTAAAAAATACTTAAAAACCCTAGATCTAGAAGTAAAAATATGTGACTGCCTAGAAAAAACAGGCCATAAACGCTCGGCCATGGTCCATGGCAAGAAAAAACGTGTTAGTCATATTGAAAAAACATTAAACCTAAAATCAGGCTCCCCACAAAATGGTTTAATTTTTATAATTGATGATGTAACAACAACTGGTACAACACTGAAGAGAATTGAAAAGTTAATTAGGAAAAATACTAAAGCGAAGGCATTTGTACAAAGCGTGGCTCTGGCTCATTAGGCAAGAATTCTATTGTAGCTTTTACCTTTTGGATACTTGATGAGTTTATAGCCCTTTCTATTGAAAGAGTGCTTTGATCAAGGTCATTTAAACTTATTAGCGCATAAACATACACAACAAAAGATATAAACAAGCCCCAAATAACAACTACAAAATATCGTGGCACATGAAAACGGTGGCTTTTGTGGGCATAGTTTGATTTTTCATTATAGATTTCTTTGTAGACCTTTTTTGTTTCATCAAAATGCATATAAACACATTATACACTATTTTATTATCAAATAAATAAAATGTTGTATACTTAAACTATGCATTTAATAAACATACCCGCAGTTGAAATAGTCTTGGGGTCAATTTCATTTATTATAATCATGGCTTTTGGTTTAGCTGTCTACCTTAAAAACCCAAAAAGTCACACAAATATATTATTTTTTGCTTTAGCTGTTGTATTGAGCGCATATATAGTATCGACAGCTATTGCATTACACCCAATTGTAAAAACAGCTGAAAACTCATTGTTTTGGATACGTATGGATATATTTTTGGGTTCATTTATTGCTTCTTTGCTTTTTTTGTTAGCTCACACCTTTCCACAAAGTAAGATTAGACTAAAAAATAAATACTTATTTTTTACTATTGCCTACACAATATTAATGGCTGTTTTGTCTTTTACTTATTTAATTTTCAAATCAGTAATTTACTCTGACGGCGCAGATAGCCCAGTACCCATACCTGGGCCCGGTATGCCTTTTTATTTTTTACACATAATTGGATATTTTGGGGCCAGTTTTGCAATATTGATTAAAAACTACAAGAAAGCCTTTGGGCAAGAAAAGGTTAAAACGCTGTATTTTTTAATTGGTATTATAACCACATTTACAGGTATGGCTGTCGTAAGTTTTTTACTGGTTTTGTTAGGTTATGCAAATCTGGTTTTTATAGGGCCCAGCCTGCCAGTGATACTTATGGTTTTTGTTGGTGTTGCGATTGTTAAACATCAGTTTTTAGACATAAAGCCTCAAATCGCAAGAGCGGTTTCTTATACCCTACTAGTTGCAGTAATTGCCGGCGTTTATTTTATAATGCTATTTTTTGGATTTAGTAAATTTTTAGAACTAGAACTAAGCAGTGCTATGCTGTTAATCAACACTTCTTTGGGTGTTATCGTAGCGCTAAGCTTTCAACCCCTTCGATCGATTATTACAAAAATAACTGACAAGATGTTTTTTAAGGGTTCATATAATCCTGAGAAAATTCTGTCTGAACTAAGCCATGACATTAGTAGTACTATAAATTTTAATGATTTAGCAAATAAATTAATGCAAACAATTAGCAAAGAACTGCGAGTAGAAAAAATAGCCATCTTTTTAGTATCAAATACAACCGTAACCGACGCTAGATCTATAGGCTATACTAACTCTAAATTATTAGACGATCCAAAACTTTTTGACTTTTTAAACCAAGCCAAAACAACCGGTAAACACTATTTTGTGCTAGACGAGCTAGACGAAAAACAAAAAACACTGTTTCGCGAGCACGACATGGAAGCCTTGTTCCCCATTAAAGCTGATGGAAATTATGTAGCGGTTTTAGTAATGGGCTTGAAATCTTCAGGTCTACCGTATTCAAATACTGATTTAAACTTGCTAGATGTGTTTGCGTCTGAATCAGGTATAGCAATACAAAACTCTAAATTGTATACAGAACTAAAAAATGCCCTAGAATCAAAATCTAAGTTCATTAACACTGTTTCGCACCAACTACGTACACCTGTTTCGGGTATTCGTTGGAGCCTAGAAGAGTTAAAAAACAACACAAACGTTGAACATCAACATGAATTAGTTAATACCTCACACCAAAAAGTTGTATTTTTAAACGAGCAAATAGATGACATTTTAATTGCACTAGATATTTATGACAAGAATATTTTACTAAACAAAGCACCTTGTGATATTTTAGATATTTGCAAAAGAATAATAAAGGACTTTGACAACCAGGTACTAGTTAGCGACCTACAAATTACGTACAATATAGACCCACAAGCAAGCACAGTTAGTGCCGATTTCAATAAATTAAAAAAAGTTTTAGAGGTTTTGATAAAAAATGCAATCTTGTATTCAAATACTGGTGGCCAAATAATTATTGACTCAAAATTAGTTAAAAAATCATCTACTAATATATTTAAAATTAGTATTACCGATTTTGGTTTAGGCGTTTCAAATAAAGAAATGATACACCTGTTCGAAGAATTTTATCGTAGCGATAGAGCAAAACTAAAAATACCCGACGGGTTAGGGTTAGGTATGTTTATTGCCAAAACCTTTACCGAGGCCCATGGAGGCAAAATTGACGTAGAATCAAAAGGTGTAGACAGTGGCACAACCGTAACAATTACCCTGCCCCTAACCTAAGTAATATCATTTATGGTTTATTTTATTTTTATACCAAAGCAGCATTTGCTATAATTAAAAAATGAATAAAAATATTTTAATTATAGTTACATTAATTGTTATTTTAGGCGGTGGTTTTTTATACATTACTCGTAAACCAATGGCGCCCAGCCAAAGCGCTGAATCAGCCCTAAATCAAGTCAGTACAGACACTGGTAACATGGCACCCGAGGAGCTTGAAAAAGAATTAAGCGAGGAAATGAAAAATACAGAAAACCCTGAAGCAGTCAAAGACACAAAAAAGCATTATAAAATAGCTAGCGCTAGTTCAAAGGTAGAATTTAAAATTGACGAAATATTGCGTGATAAACCATTTACTGCCGTAGGTACAACTAGTGACATTGCAGGCGATATTTATGTAAAAGCCGACAATAGTATTGAAATGGGTACAATTAAAATAAATGCGCGCACATTTAAAACCGATAGCTCAAACCGCGACACCGCAATTGCACGTTTTATATTGAAATCTGATGACCCTAAAAATGAATTTATAACTTTTGTGCCTAAAAAAATTACTGGCAAATTACCCAAGGTTAATGTTTCGGGCGACCTAACAATTTCAGGTAAAACTATGCCAATTTCGTTTGATATTGTTGCTGGTGTTACAGATGGCAATACCCTTTCAGGTACAGCTAGTGGTGCACTAAAAAGATCTGACTTTAATTTAACAATACCAAGTGTTAAATTTGTAGCTAGTGTAAATGACCAATTTACAATCAGCGCAAATATTGTGGCAAACGAGGTTAAGTAAAACCCTATTTTTTAAAAAACAAAACCCTTACGGTCAATGTAAGGGTTTTGTCTTGGCGGTGTACTCGGGTATGGTACCCATAGGTTCAACCCTTGTAAGGCTATTCTAGCACGTTCTGACTGATGAAGTTTAGCTTTGTGGGTCGCAAGCTTAAATGCCAACAAATGCCAATTTTTGATATAATACAAACTATGACCGTAGGCGAATTAGTGTATCAACAAGCAATAAAGGATGGATATGACCCTGCTACAGCAGAAAGGCTTATTTCGCCGTTGAAGGCTGTTTTTGAGGCACATGAGAAGACTCTCAAGGCTTTTGAACCAATGAGAGAATCATTGAAAAAAAGCATTGGGATGGCTAATTCCGCATTTGAATCTGTAAGACCCTCGTTGGATGTTTTGACTGGATTCTCATTCCCAACAATAGATAAAGATGATTATATTATTCCTGCAAGAATGGTTCAGGAAGTTAGAATTGTTAACCCTGAAGATTTAGACGTTAGATCAGCTAAAAAAGAAAGCAGTGTTGTCGTTGCGTCACACCTACTTCCCAAAAATGCTACATGGGAAGCATTGGATATAAAGTTTTTGGATGGACACCTTGTTAAGGTTTCTTACCCAGGAATGAAGCCACAAAAGTTTGATTACAAAGATATGGGTTTTATGAATACTAAGACAAACAACCCAGATTATAAATGGGCACTACTTCGAATAATGGCAGAATACGATGGCTCGCTAACAAAATCAGAATGGGATAAAAGATTTGGTAGAAATGTTAAATATGAACTCAACGAAGGCTTGAAGAAGTTTTTTGGTATGAAGTCCAGCCCAATATCTCACTACACTAAAAGATATGGATACAAAGCACTATTTTCTCTTAGAGCTGACAAATAGTCATTTCATATAAAATGACGAAACGGAGACCTTTTGCTTGAACGAGCAAAAGGTCTTTTGTATTAAGGATTTTCTTACTACTCATTTTGGGAAATAAAAAGAAATTGTCATTTTGTCATTCAATGACGAATAAGGGTAGAAGAGAAGCTAAGAACCTCTTCTGAATAAAAACCCTATGGCTAAGCAAAAGCGTACATGGTCTAGCACTACTCGCAAGTTGGTAGACCTAATTAATAACGGATACAATCCGAGAAAGTTGAGTGAGAGCGAAAAGAGAGACTTGCAAAAGTCTGTTAAGGAATTTGGAACGGTCGTGCCTATTGTTCTTAATATCGGCTCAAGAGCCAATATTATTATTGGTGGTGAGCAAAGAGTAAAAGTGTATATCGATCTCGGCATAGAAGAGATTGAATGTATGATACCCTCGAAAGAGTTAACACTTGAAGAAGAAAAGGAACTCAACCTGCGACTCAACAAAAATACTGGTTCATGGAATGAAGAACTTCTTAAAGAGTTCGACATGAACCTGCTTCTTGGTGTTGGTTTTGGGGATGAAGAATTACAAAACCTGTTTGATGATGTCGACCTTGTCGAAGATGACTTTGATGTTGAAAAAGCCATCAAGGAGACTATCACGCCGAAAGTAAAATTAGGAGAAGTCTGGGAACTTGGAAAGCATCGCCTTTTGGTTGGTGATTCCACTAACGAAGATCAGGTTAAAGAACTCATGAAAGATGATCTAGGGGATATTGTCTTCTGTGATCCGCCCTATAATATTTCTTGGGAATACGGAGGAAAATATGGTGGAGAATACAAAGATAATAAGAGCGAGGATGAATACTCTGAATTCATTAGTAAAAGCATTGAGACAGCTAAAAAGTTTGCCAAGCCAGACTCACACTTCTTTTACTGGTCAGACCCAAATAGCATTGGATTAACTCAATCTCTGTACGATAAATACCAAATCAAGAAAAGAAGAGTTTGTCTTTGGATAAAGTCGAATCAGAACTGTACTCCTAAAATTGCTTGGAACAGACTATACGAGCCATGCACGTATGGCACACTTGGTAAGCCGTATTTAAATCCAAATTTCAGAAATGCCAATGAAATTCTTAATCAAGAAGTAACAACTGGTAATCAGGTCTTGGATGAATTGCAGGACATGATAGACCTTTGGCTTGTTAAAAGAGATAACACTCAAAACTATCTCCACCCAACACAAAAACCGATTTCTTTAAATGAAAAGCCCTTCAAGCGATGCTCTGCACCTGGGCACATCATCTTTTCTGGCTTCGCTGGAAGCGGATCTGATTTGATTGCATGTGAAGAATTAAATCGTGTGTGGCGTGGGGTCGAAAAAGATCTACTCTTTGCGACGATTGTTATAGATCGTTGGGAAAAGTTTACTAACCTTAAGGCGAAGAAAATCTATGAAAATAAATAAAGGAGATATTTTTAAGATTGGTGATCACATTATCGGTTGTGGCGATTCCCTAGACAATGCCTTTGTCGCAAAAGTTATAGGAAACAATAAAATACGAGCAGTTGTGACTGATCCTCCGTATGGCGTTGCCTATGTAGAAAATAAAATAGGATTCTCAAAACTCGGCGTTAAGAATGAGAAAGTTATTGCCAATGATCATCTACAATCAGAAGAAGAATACGAGCAATTTACTCGTAAGTATCTAGGTGCGACTATCCCGCACCTAGAAGAGTACAACACGGTCTATATCTTTAATGCCGATCCGATGTTCCCGAGCCTACGCTCTGGCATGAAGTCCGCTGGTTTCTACTACAGCCAAATGATAATTTGGCTCAAGAACCAGCCCGTCATGAGCCGAAAGGATTACTTGTCGATGTATGAACTCATTGCATACGGTTGGTTCGGTAAGCATCGAATGGAACGGTCTAAAGCGAGAAATGTTATCTACCACCCCCGACCGACCAAATCCAGACTTCACCCGACACAAAAACCGATCGGACTGCTCAGAAAAATCATCCCTAACTCAACAAAGGTCGGTGACATTGTTTACGATCCATTCCTTGGAAGTGGCTCAACCGCTATTGCCTGTGAACACTTAGGTCGAAAGTGTGTCGGTATCGAGCTTGATGAAGCATATGTAGAAACTACGCTCAAAAGACTCGAAAAGCTCACTGGCGAAACAGCGATAAAGCTCTAATGAAATGATGGAAGAAGACTTTTCAAAAGATCCATACAAGAAGCAAGTCTACGAGACTTACGCTCTTTGGAAGTCTTTTCCTTCGTTTCTCAAGGGACAGCCAAGAGTAGCGCTTGAGAAATTTGGTATTGAGGAGGAATCAGCGTTTGAACTGCTTGCCATAAAGACTCAGGCTGAATTCTCGAAAACATACAAGGTCGATACCGGCACGCTCACGGATTGGAATAAGAGACTTGAGAAAGATGGACTAGTCAAAGACATCAACTCTTGGGCAAGAAAGCTGACTCCGAATGTTATCTTTGCGCTCTATAAGAACATCATCAAAAGCGGCAAAGCTCATGAAGTGAGAGCTTGGTTTGAGATTATAGAAAACAACTAGTATGAAAAAGATTAACTTAGAAGAAATAAATAGTATTCTCTCGGACACCATTCACAAGGTGTTGAATAAGGAAATACCACTCAAGCAGGCATCGGTGATTGCTCGTCTTACAGCAACGCTTTCAAAGAACATTGCGAACACTGATCTTAAAGATCGGGTTGAATTCTTGGAAAGCATACTAAGAAAAAATAAAGACTCATGAAAAATCTCAGTAACATTTTAAGAAGATCATCAATAACGCCTTTTGAACGAGTGAAGACGCTTGTTCATAATGATATTCACAAAGAAAAGACTGGCGAAAGCATGTTGTCTGACTCCGAAGTGTATGTATTGATAGATAGCTGGAACCCAAGAGTAATCGAGGCAAAAGAATATAACAGATATGTGGGTATTGTTCGCTTAGAAAATACCATGAAGATGGATGCTCAAATGTTTTTAAACAGAGCGGAAATAGCACTGTTGCGAAATCAAAGAGTGCTTGATAGTTTCGTTTTCAATGCAACCTTGCTTAAGGCGTTAGCGGAGCAAGAATTTCTCAAGGATATCCCGAGAGAAGAAAGCATGCAGTTTCTTACTGAGCATACTTATTTTGAGTATCAAAAACTGCTTCATATTTTCACCTTCAACAATCTACCGAAGGAAATTCAAAATGATTTATTCCTGCTCGATGAATATGCTAACTGCGACAAACGATATTTAGAGGACGAGGTATTTCTTTATGAGAGATTTAAGGACGGTACTGAGTTAAGCAAACAAGACAAAGATCTCATCATTGGTCGTATCTACTCTGGTATGTACTACGAGGGAGCAAAGAAGATAAAGAAAAGTACATCAGAGAAAGATGGATTTTTGATCCACCACTTCTTTGGTGAATTACCCGTAGAAGATATCTTCAAAAAGATGGCATACGATGCACATATTCAATACGACGATAGTGATTTTGAAAGCAAAGTCTTATCAGGACTAGAGGAATATGTAAAAAACAAAAATATAAGCATGGAGTCTTTGGTTAAGGATGCAATATCTCGTTGGCTAGACGAAGGGTTGTTCGTGAATGACTACTCACCGATTTTTATGAGCGAGCGTTTCAATACCTGGAATGGAAACACTAAAAAGAATCATAAGGAGCTATTCACAGCTTGGTACACGGAACTGAAAAAGTCCGAGCAGGTTTTTCAAAGTTTGTTTGATGCAAAGAAGCTAGAAAAAGGATCTGTCGAGATAGAGATACTGGGAATGAAGAAAACGCTGGAGATTGTAACCGGCACTAGTTTGCTCGCTTGCAAAGAGAATCTGCTCTTTATTTCTGAATATAAGCGACAGGTTGAAATGCTTTTACCAGCTGCAAATATGCATCTCTTTGTGAAGAAGCATGCGTATCCAGTTAAAAGCTACAAAACACTTTGCGAGTTTAAGAACCTAGCTGAAAGATTTTCCATTCAGTTTGATATTGATATAACCGATCAATACGATCATTTCATTAATTCATACAAAGAAGAAGTTGCTCTTTTAAACCACAGTATGAGTAGGCTACTAGATACGGCAACCGAATATCTCTACACGGAAAAATCTTCGCATTACATTCCCGATATTAATGAGGGTGGTTTCTTGTTTGATACCGAGAAGGATGACGGTGTAGCTGAAATTGCTAATTTATATTCTGAGGAGTTTAAAAAGCTAGGAATGTAAATTTTTTATTTTCCTTTACCACCTTTCTGAACAGGCTGACCTTGGCTTGGTGTTGGTCGTGGCGCTGGCTGGGGTTTTGGCGCTGGTTTAGAGTTATTATTTGCCATATATTAGATAAAAATCATTAGCAATATACCGACTAGGAATAATGTAAGTGCTTGTTTGTAATCCTTGTTCTTGCCTTCCAAAGCTTTTGAATTATCATCAAACGCTTTTTGATAATCTGAGAGTAATTGATCTAAAAGGGTTTCAGTTTTCATTGAACGATAATCTTTTGGATCATTATAAAAATCCACTACGCCCGTATTATATGTTTTAACTTTCAATGTTTGCCAAAGGAAATATCCAGAAAAGAGCAGAATCATTATCGGTATTACTTGAAGAGCATGGATATGATGAAAACTTTGTATGTAGAAAATGAGAATAGCTCCCTCTAGTGGAATCATTACTCCTGCTTTTGCATCAAGTCCGTTATCGGCATTGAGTAAATAATCAACCTTGCTTCTTGTTGCATTTACAAGTATTTCTAGTGATTTGGTTTTGTCTTCATGCTCGGTCATATAACATCCTTTAAATTATCCCAACCGTTCAAGCTCGGAGAGTAAGTATATTTCTTTCCTGAATTGAGTTTCCAACCATTCGGGCCGTCTTGAACAGCAATACCACCAGCTATATTCTTTTTACCTTTGAGCCATTCTTGCAGCGCCTCGGCTTTGTATTTAGTATCGGCAATTTCAGCAGTAGATCCTTTCTTGGTGTCTACGATCCAAACCTTGTCTTTTGTCTTAAAAATCCAATCAGGATAAAAGAGTTTTTCTTTATTCTCGTCAGGGTTGTAGTAAGCAAGCGAGAAATATTCGCTTCCTGAATCACCGTTTTTGTACCACCATTCAATAGCTTTGTGCTCTTCTAGGAATTTAATGAATTCCTTTTCGTTATCTTCGCCTTTGTAATCTCTCTCGATATAAAACGGAGCCATAGCCGATTTCTTCACACTCATTTCTTCGTACTGGTCGGTATAGAAAAGACTCTCACGAGGAATCTCAATTTGCTCCGTTCGTTTTGCGCGCTCAGATTTGCGATTTACTTCTTGTTCACGGATTGGACGATAGACTGCAAGAGCATCACCGATCACAGGAGCGAGAACGCTTGCTTGGTTCAACAGGTCGTTAACGATAATGTTGTAAATAACATGGCGTGTTTCTCCTGTATTGTTCAATAACCAAACATTAAGAGCGGTCTTGAGCTTTCCCCATGAACGCTCTGGTGCAAATTTCTTGTTTTCGTCAGTCTGCTTTGCAATAAGGTTAAAGCAGAATAAGTTGTATAGGCGTTCAAGATCATACTGGGACATTTCTTGATCGTGGCTTCCACCTTCTGCCAGTAGCTCTTTTGTGAAATTATCATAATCGTCAATTTCCACATTAACGATTAGTCCATTCGTAACTGTTACAGATATATCTAAACCTTTGTCTTTCAGTCGCTTGAGTACCTTAGTTTCTTTTTCATTGATTCCAAAATACTTATCTGCTACTTTTTGAAATACGTCTTGGAAAGAATCACCAAGGTCGTTATAGTCGGTACGACTCATGAATACGGAATCAACCATAATAGGCTTAACAGATTGCTTGCGGTAACTTCCGTAAATGGCAGGTCGGTTTTGTTCTGTAGATTTAGAGTAACCCGTGATGACTTCGTTTCTTTTGTAGTTGGTATAAAGATAACCTAGATTTAATTCTGGCTTTGGAAAATGAAAACCTAGAGGCATACGAAGAATACGGCCAACAGTCTGAATAGCAAAAGTTGGGTTTTTAATCTCACGGAACATCACAAGCACACTTGCGCGAGGACAATCCCAGCCTGTCGCGGCGGCTTGTTTAAAAAGAAGAAATGATACTGGCGAATTGTTTCTCTCGATGTCTTCAAGGTTGATCTTATCTTCGGAAAGCCACACCGCAATCTCATGCTCAAAAACACCTTTTGATTTAAGAAAGTCAGTTATCAAAGCTTGTTTTGTTACTCCACCTGACTCCTTACTTGCTTTGTCGTCATTTGGAAGCTGTACCAATACGAGAGGGTTCACTTCAACACCAATTTCTTTGTAATACGCCACAAGCTCGGCTCGTTTGTTATATGCGAGAGTCAAAAGAATATCGTCCTGATCCATTCCCGCAAATTCTTTTTTAGCCAAATCTTCTTCTGTCTGAAAAATAATCTTTTCTTTGATAAGCCCCTCACGCACAACATCGGCACGATTAACGTCTACAGTCACGCCTACTGTTTGCGGGGTAGCAGAAACACCGATAATAATTCGGGGCTTAATAACATTCTGGATAAGGTCGCTTGCAAGCACCGTGGACGAGGCGATATGTTCCTCGTCGATGATAAGTACCACTTCGCGACCTTGCGAGTGTGTAGCTTCAAGATATTCGTCAAAAGTAGTATTCAATTCTCCCTCAGTGCGGAGCTTACGGTTTGTTTGCGCGCGAGACACCAACTTCTGCCAGTTTATGAAAAAGACACCGCTTCGAGGGATGCAACCGTCACGGAGATCATTCAAATCAAGGAGCGTATTTTCGCTTGCACCGCCGTAATATGAAAAAAGTTTGTCTTTGGATTGCATCGCAAGCGAGTCTGAGTTTGTGATCCACAGAAATCCAACGTCAGCATTCTGGAAGCGTGGATCAGAAACAATATCGCGGAGAAACTGCGCCATCATAATTGTCTTACCCGATCCAGTTGGAGATTTAAAAGTCAGGTTTAAATTACGATCGCCAAGTTTCCAAAGCGTCAGGAATTTCTCCTTGAGTTGTGAGATTGCAGTTTCTTGGAATGGTTTAAGTGCGAACATAGATTAAATGCGGTTAATTTCTTTATAAACTTCAAGGATCGGTTCGGGAATATCTTCGACACGGATAGTCCTCGTAGAATAATCATTCTTATACTCATTCTTACCCCAACCAAAAACATACAGCGTTGTTGGCTGATTTTTCTTCTCAAGAATCTTTATAATTTCTTTAAGTTTTGTTTTATCTTCCGTGAAATAGATAGCGGTTAACTTTCCGTTACCTTCAAAAATTTGCCACCACTCATTTTTATCGACTTCATTTGAGGTGTTTTCTCGGAGTGCGATCATCTCTCCAGCCTGATAAGTAATTTTAATTTTTGCCTCATCAGAAATACGATGTAACTTATCTACGTTTACCATATCGGTTTTAAAGTAAGATAAATTCCCACTAAGACCCTCGACTTTCACTCCTTTTCTGTTTTTATATCCTTTAATAACGCGTTTCAATCGCTCATATGTAACTTCTTCACAGATCTTATTTTCATTATTCGTACAAAGAATAAACTTACGATTACCACCATCTTGTTTATTGAGTTCAAGAACGGCATGACCTGTAGTACCAGAGCCAGCGAAAAAATCGAGAATAACAGCATCTCTTTTGTCACTCATAACTCTTAAACTATCCATTACTGCGTAGAGAGATTTTGGATAAGAAAATATTTGAAGTTCTGCGAAAATATCTTTTAATAGATTTGTTCCGTAAGCAGTCGAAGAATATTCTTTCTTATCCCACCAAGTCATAGGCAAAATTCCATCTTCGTTCATTCGTCCCTTTACATAAATCTGAAGTTTGCTTTTTTGTATACGAGATTGAAATTCATCCTGTTCATTCATGAATCTTTCAATACCCCAACGCCAACGTCTTTGCTTGCCGTCATCATCAATTGGATAGATTATTTCCTCTCCCTTTTTAGGCTTTTCTAATAATTGGTAATCTTCTAAATTGTCGTCCCATGTTAATTTAGGCAACCTAATTGAATCTTTGGTTGCAAAGATCGGGTAGTACATTTTTGGAGACTCTTCTCGCATACTTCCGGGCTTGCGGAAGTTAACCCATTCAAAAGCACCATTCGCGTCTTTTTCATCATATCGGTCAATTTGAGACTGGTTTCTATCAAGTCTGGACACAAAAGCGGATTCTGTTTTTCCAAAAAAGACGGCATATTCGTGGGTAATAGATATTCCTTTTGTTGTAGATCTGCCCGCTGGATTGTTTCTGATAGGCACAGTTCCTAAATGATTGAATTCTCCAAAAATTTCTTCCATCAAGAGAATCAGTCTTGAAATTTCATAATCATCAATCGTGACGCAAATTATGCCATTTTCTTTGAGCAAGTTTTTAGCCAAACGCAACCTCTTTTCCATAAAAGAGATCCACTTGCTATGGCGAAAATTGTCGTTCTTATCTACATAGTCATTGTTGTATCGCCAGTCTGTTGCGCCGGTATTGTATGGCGGATCCGCGTAAATAACATCGACTGCGCCGCGATGCGTATAGTTCAAAACAGAAAGCGAGTGGTAATTATCTCCCTCGATTAGAATGTTCGTCGGGAGTGAATTATCAGAAACTAACTTTCTACTTTTAACTTCTTTAAGAAGAGGAATATTCGTCTCGCATTGCAAAACGACATCCTCTGGTTTATCTTCCCAGACGAGTCCGTATTTTTTGCGATTCTTTAATTTTTTTATTTCAGATTGTAAATCTGAAATTTGAGCGCGTAGCTCTTTTTCTGTTTGAGACATAGGGGTACAGTTCTATGTCTCGGCTATCCATATTTGGTTTGTATAGAAACGGCAAAGAGGGACAGCCGAGCCTGTACCCCATAATGGTGCTACCCCGAAAGGTTCCTGTTATGGAACTCGGACTGCCCCTCTTTGCCTATAACAGGTAAGAGAAAACAGTCCTTTCGGGGACGAAGCACTAAATATATAAACACTATGGGGTACAAATGAACTCTAACATAAAAACACCTCTAAATAAAGGCTTATTTAGAGGTGTTTACCAACAGTCTGGACTTTGCGAGTGCTTCGCGTCATTTAATAGTATGTGGACGATATTGAGGCCGTTATCAAGGCCAGCCAGCATTTCAAATATGAGGAATCCGAGGTAAGTTATGCTTTCAACAAAGCCTCTGACTTACCGGAATCTAAGTCGAATCTGAAGCGAGCCATAAAGGAGCGCATTCAGCTTTTGTGCGCTTCATATATTTCACTGGCTTCTTTCTTGCCTGATGAGGATGCGGAATATTTGCTCGGCCTTCATGGAGAGCAGAAGAAAAAGCGATCAATTAAAATCATGATGCGAATGATGAAAGAAATGGATAAGCTCGAAAAAGAGATCCGTAATTTTGATCCGTTTTCACCTCTATAAAAAATTGAGCGGACTCGCTTCGCGAGTAAATGCCAAAGGGTCAAAGAACCCAAGAGTCAAAGAATCAGAAAAATACAAAGAGACAACAGGTCTAAGATTCAGACTTGCGGAGACGGAACACGAACTTATGGGCCGGATTCCACGCGTTGCCGGGTCTCGCCCAATTGCTGTGCAGCCACAAACCGTCACCGTCGCGTCCGAGGTTGAAGACGTCCGGGCGGCCGACGGAGTCAGCGATTTGCTTCATACCAATACGTACC
>JAGOOX010000019.1 GCA_017992305.1 Minisyncoccota bacterium | reverse complement strand
TGAGACTTCACATCTGTAAAATTAAATAAAAACAATACTGCCAGTGTGAATGACAGCAAGTAGTTTTTCTTGCGGTAACCACCATTCACAGCAGCGGTTAACTTTGGGGTGTTAGCTATCGCCAAGAAACCCAAAGATTTAGTATTTGTTTTCATAGTTGTAAAGAACTCCTATGTGCACATTATACCACCTATTTGACATAAAAAGCAAGTGTCAATGGGTGTACTGTGGATAAGGTAAGGGGGCCGAAAACGTAGTTTTCGGCCCCCTATTTATACCCTTTTTACCTATTTATATTTTGCTATTTTAGCCTTATTTTACAAGCCTTTTTAAGAATTACTACTTCCATTCAATAATTAGGCTGGCTGGTTTGGGTGAATTAAGATTATAGGTTCCCACATAAGAAGATGGTGCGTTCAGCACGAATAAGTTTTCCCCGCTATTTATTGCATGTTTTAATGAAACATAAGAACCACCCCCGCCACCAATATTACCATAACCACCAGAGCCGTCTTGATATCGGTCACATGAAGCCGGGTTAGACCCTGGGCAACCACCTGATGACCCATTGGCTGTGGCGCCGTTTCTAACAGTAACAGAGGTTGCACTAGATGAGTATGTTGTGTAGCTACCACCGTCACCCCTGCAGCCACTGCTATACAATTCGTCAGTTGCGTACCCACCACCAGCATGCACAGTATTTGCCCCAGAATCGTATTTACCATAAAATGGGGCCAAGTACGATCTGTAGTTTCCAGAATTAGGAGTCCAGGTACTAGCAGTTGTTATATGGGCATAAGCTGGTCCTCCACCTGTAGACATAGCGCAACTATAGCCATTATTGTAGTAAGAGCTAGGTCCTCCGCCACCACCCTGGGCTTTTATTTCAAGCTGTCTATTGCTGGTGAACGTAAACTTTTGTACAGACCAACCATTAACTGGTTTTATTTTACCCTTGATATCAATAGTTGCTGCATACGATTTACCATTAGTACATGTAATACCTAGTATGAAACTACCCCATCGGTTGAACGTTACATTATAGCTAGAGTTTGAACCAGTCAAGGTTGTACCATTTGGCCAAGTAGTATCAGTGGTTGTATTATTTGTAATTGCATCTTTGGCTTGAACAGTTGTACAACTATATGCTGAATCGATACTGTATGTTACTGCGCCAGTAACACCACCACTTGGAAAGCTGACAGTCTGCGAAGTTGTTAATGTCGGGCTGTAATAAACACTACTAACAGGTGCAAATAGAATTTTGTCAGAACATAGTTTAACCTTGCCATTACTATCGGTACACAACGGCATGTCGGCAGTTGCCGAACTATCAAAAACACCGAACAAGTTTAGTGGGCCATAAAAGTTTGAAGTAACATCAAGCGATGCAGAACCAGCCCGAAAAGGAGAAAACGTTACAACCGGGCCATGCGCACTATTTGCCAAGGCTCCAACAGTTAGTTGACCGATTTTTTCTTGGTTAGGAGTACCCTCGTCAATTGGGGCGCTAGTATTGCTGCCAGTAGGAGCTGTCCATGGAACAGCGTTTACAAAACTAAGCCCGACTAGCAGTACGATCGCAACCAGGACTGGTTTTATGTTATTCAATTTTTTTAATAAAGTTTTTTTGTTCATAAAGTTATTCATTCGTTTTAATTAAACTACCATTCAATAGAAATATAACCGTTTTCGCCCTCGGGTGTATTGCCACCTTTACCACCAGCTGCACCAACAAAAGCAGTTAGTGTACCAGTTGCTGGTAATGTGTAATTACCAGAAGCATACGCGCCACCTCCGCCGCCGGCATCACCACGCAATGTTGAACTATTATAATAAGTCTTGCCACTACCACCACGTCCATAAGGAGTTATTGTGCCACGAGGATTCAAAGCACAACTATTTAAATCATTGTTTGAATCAGGTTTACCATTACAACCACCCACAAAGTTTTCGCCATCATAGCCGTTATTTGAATAAGCCGATGATAATGAATTTATAGCCACAGTACCACCTACGCCTAGTTTACGTGGACATGTTGTAGCCGGCCCAGTATGAGCACCTGTACCACCGTTTACACTAGCAATAGTTGTAGAACCTATTTTAACATTTGTATTACCACCAGTTGTGGCTGCCACACAAACAGCAACCGAACCCGTACTTGTTGTTTGAAATGTTTGTATAGAAGCACCACCCCCTGCACCAATAACTTGAACATAAGCAGGCCTATCAACACCCAAATCTAGTGTGTATTTGATTGCAGTATCAGGGGTTGTGGGTAATATTTTACCACCAACCTTGATAGTTGCTACATATTCGATACCGTCACATGTCATTTTTAGATCATAGGTACCCCAATCTGAAAACTTAACAGCAACCTTGCTTTCAACCCCAACCAGTGTACGGCCACCCCAGTCAGTATTCGATAGGTTTGAACTGGTACACCATTCATTTTGACCAATTTTGTAGCTAACATACCCAGTAACACCTGTTGATGTTGGAAATTTTGTTACATTATTTTGAGTATAGTAAATAGGGGCAAGAGCCTGAAATGAAACATCATTACAAACCTTGATCTCACCCTCGGGGTTTAAACATAACCGATTTTCGGTTGCACCCGTACGTGTCATTTTTTTAAAGTAAGTGTCGCCGAACAAATAGGCTGGTGTTTTGTAACCATTACCCCCAACATACAAATTGCCGTATGTTATAAAGTCACCAACGTTGTTTATGATGCCTGAGGTAACCAATTGACCAATCTTTTCTTGGTTATCGTTTTCGGCTGTTATTGGGCCAACTACGTTGTTATTAGGAGGTGTACCCTGAGCGTCTTTCCAAACACCTTGTGCAGTTGTTAGTGTAACGCCAACCAAAAGTATAAACACAAAGAGTAGGGATTTGATATTCGTTTTTGTAGTTTTGTTTTGCATAGTATTTAAAAGGATTAAATTATTATTGGTTAGCGTTTTTGATTTTATCAAGCTCTTCGCGACTAATACCGTATTTGCCATTAAGCTTGGTTTCTTCTATTTTATTGTTTGCCTCTGTGACCAGTACATCGGGCACACGTATACCCTGCTCTTGGTTTCTGATCAAAATTTCTTCGTTTAGTTTGATTATGTTGGCCAGGTCAGCGTTTAGAGCCTTTTTCTCGTTCTGTAATTTATAATAATAAAACGTAAAATAACCCGCAACAACCAAAGCTATTAGAATTAGTGGTAGCACTATGGTTAAGAAGTTTTTACGTTTTTGGCCACCTTTAAATTTTAAAAGTTCAGTTTGAAAAACAGTTAGTGGTGTGACTTTTTTATCAACGGGAGCCATGTCGTTCATTGTGTCATCTTTCATTATTTTATTATATCACAAAAATACTTGCGCAATGGTTAAACTGTTAATTCGCGGTATATAAATTAGTTAGGATATACGACATTTTTGTTGTATAAATAATGTATGGAAAATTTTTGGGATAATTTTGCTAGCTTAACTGAAAAAACAGAAGGATTTTTTAATGTTATTGTAACTATTTTTGTAAAAGCCGTACAAGTTGCGTTTTTTATATGTTTTGCACTTATATTCTTACCGGCTTATTTGATTGTAACCTACGGACACAAGCTTTGGGCCAAAATGTTGACCGACCTTTTAAAGCTATAGGCGAATCTATAGACCTGGGCTATTTCCAAAAAGGGTCCTAAAAATAAATCCATGCAAGAGCTCGCGAGGATTTATTTTTAGGACCCTTTTTTACAGTAAACAACATGCTAATCAAAACAAAAGTAACCGCCCACGCCAAACATGACAGTATTGAAAAAACCGCAAAAGGTTTAGCTATTACCGTGCGAGCCAAGGCTGAAAATAACATGGCCAACGACCGCGTACGCGAGTTGTTGGCCATGCATTTTGAAGTACCAATAAATAAAGTAAAGATTATTCGTGGACACAAAACTAGCAGTAAGACAATTGAAATTATTGACTAGTTTGCAATAACCTTTTTGCTTAGGGCATTGAATGTTATACCTGTCCAGATTGAAATTAAACCTAGTAGTACCATAAGACCTGAAAATGCGTATGTAACAATACCTAAATTAAGCGCAGTGGTTAGTGCGGTTGCAGTGATCCACATATCGCGTGCACCATTGGGCACCATAACTGCATTACCCGATGCATCAAATACTGGTTTGCCGTCGGTGTCGAGTTTAGCAATTTGGCGAGGCATTTCTGCATAAGTTTTACCACCTGTTGTTTTTAAAGTGTGGTCACGAATAACATTAGCCTGAGCCATTAATGTTAATGGGCCACGAACTGGTTGGCCTGCAATTTCGGCGTCTTCGGGAGTTATGATTTTTTCACGTGCGACAGTATTGTGTGTAAACATAATACCCCATACACCACCTGCAACCATAATAACACCAGCGGTTGTAGCTAATACCGATGAAACCTTAAGTAATTTTCTCATATATATATTTAATGAATTAATAAGAGGGTTAATTTATTATTTTAATAAAAACAAACAACCCCTATATATTAAATATAACATAATGGTTTGACTTTTGGGCATGAAACTTTGAACTATTACCTTTTCAAATTACCTGTTCCATAAATAAAACAATGACCCATAACATAACAATAAAAATTTTTACAAAGGCATTACAGTAATTAACCAAACGTTATTACATGTTTTGTATTTACCAGCTTGAACCATACCCATTTTATTAATATTAGCCTCTATTGAACGCGTATTGCTTTCATCAATCTCGGTTACAGCAATTTCATAACCCTTAGACGTTAACTCGTGCCTTAGTCTTTCATGTAGTAACTCTAAAACCTTAGACCCACGATGTTGTACAATTATGCAAAGCTGACCCAAAATACAATAATTGTATTCATTTATATTTTTGTTTTTATACTGAACGTCTTTAATGTTTTCTGTAAAATCATCAAAAAAATTAATCTTTTTTGCATATTCTTTATTTATTGAAAATACGTATCCAGCTAAATTATTACCCTGATAACAAACAATGAAAACACCTTGGCCGTTTATTATATCTTCAATCTCTTGATGACTATTTTTTAATCGCAAAAAACCGTCCCCTTTTTGATCGTTGCTTAAATTTACCTCAAGATTCTCAGACTGCAATTTGATAATATTGCTTATATCAAAACCTTTTGCTAAACCAACAGAATATTCACCAGAATTATTTTTGTCGGTAATCATGGGGTGCCTATCGGGAATTGAACCCGAATCGAAGGTTCCACAAACCTCCGTGTTAACCATTACACCATAGGCACCATATTAGTGAGCTTATATTTAAACATATTTTGGATTATTTTTCAACCCAAACTGACCATGTCTACAAACACACCTTGACATATAAGTATGACGTGCTAGTATAGCGGTCTTATGAAATATAAGACAAACACAACTAAATATTGTACCCCGATGAAGCAACTTGCACTGGCAAGTGTCGGCTTTTGGGCTGCAATTTCTAACAATCGACATAACGATTGCGTTTGGCTTATTTCCTAATTAACTATTCTATTTATATGAATAAAGGTATTTAAGCCCGACACGATCGGGCCTTTATTTTGGCGTTTTTAGCGCCAACTCACAACACGTTCATTAAAAACAAAATAAAATATGAAAACAAAAAACCAAAACAGAGACGAGGCCAAAAAAGTGCCCGCGTTAAACAATGATGTATTTGCCACTGTGTGGCGCCACTGGAAGCCAGCTTTCAAGAAAAATGCTGTGCCGTTACTACTGACACTTGTACTGTACAATCTGTCAGCCTATTTTGACCAAATGCTAAAACCAATTTATTGGAAGAAGGCCTTTGACCAAATCAACACCCATGCCGACCCAATGCAAAGCTTTTACAACGTTGTCATGTGTTTTGGGTTAGCATGGGCATGTTCGCGAATTGGTGATTATACCGTTGTTTTGTCGGAGTCAAACATTATTAAACGACTGCGCGACAATGCACTGTATGGATTAATGCGTAAAGATGCAAAATTCTTTGCAAACCATTTTATGGGTGGGCTAGTTTCAAAAGCTCGCCGATTCTCGGCCCAATCAGAAGCCGTGATTGACCAAATATTATTTAACTTGTCACGCACAGCCGTACTGGTTATTTATATTTTGGTTTACATGTTTATTGCAATGCCTGATGTTGGATTTTTATTTTTAATTTGGGTAATTGTATTTGTTTCAACAACACTTGTTTTTGCCAAACTTAGACTAAAAGCCGACCTAGCAAGTTCAGCTCAAGAATCTAAAACGACTGGAGTGTTTAGCGACATTGTTGGTTCAATTTTGTACCTAAGGTCATTTTCGCGCGAACATGATGAGTTTGAAAAATTCAAAGAGTCTTCGTACGATGACCAAAACTGTCGCAGGCGTGCCTGGTTTTTAAGTAATTATCAATGGGCCATGCAAGGCTTGTTAGTGTTTACATTAGAGGCCGTTGTTATGTACATTGTAATGCAAAAAGTCATGACAGGTGTCGAGACAATTGGCACATTGGCAATGGTGCAAATTTATATTATTTCGCTTGCAAATAATATGTACCAATTAGGCCAAGCCCTGATTCGCTTGCGCACAGGCCTGACCGACGCGTATGAAATGGCCGTCATATTAGATGACGAAATTAATTGCACCGAAGAGATTTTAAAGCCCGAACAATCGGGTGAACTAAAACTAAAGGAAGGCATTATATTTGAAAAAGTTAATTTTTCGTACGACAATGGCGAACGCAAGATTTTGCAAGACTTTTCATTTAAATTTGTTGTGGGATGTCATTATGGCATTGTTGGCACATCAGGTGCTGGCAAATCAACATTATTTAAAATATTGTTGCGCCAAAACGAACACCTGCACGAACACGAGGCAGGCAAGGTTTTAATTGATGGATTAAATATTCGTAAAATCAAAAAAGTTAACCTCCGCAAATTAATTGCCTATGTACCACAGTCACCCGCCTTCCCTAGCCGCACGATTATCGAGATTTTAAAACTTGGTAAACACGATGCGACCGAATGCGAGATACGGGTTGCCTGCGAGAAAGCCGGCTGTCAATTTATTTGGGAAAAATTCGAAAAAGGATTTGACACAAAGGTTGGCGAACGCGGTGTAAAACTTTCAGGTGGTGAAGCTCAGCGTATAGCTATTGCAACCGCAATACTAAAAGACGCACCCATTGTTATAATGGATGAACCCACCAGCGCACTAGATGCCGAAACCGAAAGCATAATTCAGCAATCAATTACCAAACACTTTGTTGGTAAAACCATGTTGGTTATTGCGCACCGATTAGCAACAGTAGCCGTGTTAGACGAAATACTGTTGGTTGAAAATGGAACCGTAGCCCACAATGCACCACACGATGAAATGTTAAAAATTTCAGAGATGTATGCAAACATGTGGCGCCTACAAACCCGCCCCGGTGAGGATTTAAACCCTGAACCTAGCGGTTCGTAAATTAGTTCTTTGTGTTCTTTAACCTAAAAACCCCTTCAATTGAAGGGGTTTTATTTATGGTTATTTGGCACGTAAAAATGTTTTTTAAATTTTGCACGCCACTTGTCGGCCTCTTTTTATTTTAAACCTCTCTCTTTTTGGGCTTCGCGTGAAATTATTTTTTCAACAACCTGAGACATAATAATTGCACCGAGAACGACAAGGCCATACACACTTAGCATTTCAAAATACGTATATGGTAAATTTTTAAGCATAGCCAAAACAAAAGCCGATAACCACGATGCACCCGATACAGCACCTAATATAAAAGCTTTTTTGCGCAACGTGATTTTGTGAAATGTAAATTCAGCATCAAGTTTTAGTTTATGTAACACTGGTTCTAAAACACGCTTCATTAAATAACCGTTTATTATAATAACAAAAACCACAGTCATTTTAGTAAGGAATTTGTCACTGTGCGAATATTTGGCGATGTCTGACAATAACACACCAATACCCGATAAAACAATTGCATATAATGACACCCAAACCAGTTTAGACATTTTGCGAAATGTTGCGTGTTCGAATTTATTGATTTTAAAATCGCTCGCAAAAGCTGAAAACAAATAGTCGCTAATTAATGCCGCGCCCATACCCAGAACGACACTAAAAACATGTAGAGTTAGGTATAGACGGCGGGCATCTTCGAAATGATTTATAAAAATATCAAACATAAAATAGATTAACTAAAAAATATATAATAAGAGTAAAAAAACATAAGACTGGCAATAATGCTTTGCAGTAAACACCAAAAACATAATGCATGCAGTTTAAATATTTGTACCGACAAAAGCTTTAACGAAAAGATAAAGCCGAATAATGGGTACAATAATAAAAACAACATTACCGGTTCGGGATATGACAAAATGTTTAAGGTTTGCCCAATTGATAAAATAAACGGCAAACCCAAGGCTATCAAAAACACAAAGTAATACAGTGACCCCCACATAGCCGTTGGTGCGCCCAAAAGCCAGGCGTATTTGCTGTGTTTGACGATATCGCAACCACCGGCAAATTCTTTGGGGCAATACATGGGACGTGTCATGCCGTGTTCGCGCCACAATTTAACCGAGACCAAAAGGCCTAAAAATGACAGTAATGATAATATAAACATTTGCATTCGTTTATTATAGCAAATTTAAAAAGATTTCATCACCCGCCATTTTGTCGACGAACATTTCGGGGTGAAACTGCAGACCATAGATTGGCTTGGTTTTATGTTTAAACATTTCAATACCATGATCTGACGTGGCCAAAACTTCGATTTCGTCGGGCACATTAGTTATAGCAAACCTATGCGCCTCGTAAACGTCATAGGTATTACCGTTTTTGGTAAGAGTTATTTTTGTAGTACCCTTTTGCTCGGCATCAAGGCTAGCTAATTTACAACCAAAAGCTGTGGCGATAATTTGGGCGCCCAAACAAATACCAATAATTTTTTTGTCGGTATTTTTTATAAAATCAATTTCATTAACGTAATCACCTGGGTGATTTTTAACCGAACGAACACCCGACCCACCTGATAGAATAATTAAATCAAAACCTTCAGCCAAGCCCGCCGAAAAATCCTCCATTAAAACAGTTGTAAAATCAAAATTACCAAGCAATTGTTTTAGTTCAACAATGTCCTTCGTATGATTATCAACCAATAATATTTTCATACAGTAATTCTAACATTTCTCAATACTAAAAGTATCTTTAGAAATTTCAATAAACTCATCACACACAACTGGATCAATGAAGTTATTTTGTTCATAGTGCATCGGTATTATTGTACCAACGCTTTTAAATTGTTTGGCAAATTCAAGGGCCTCATTAGGGCCAAATGTATAGTGACCCCCTACTGGTAATAATAAGTAATCAACTGACATATTTGAAACATCTAAATCGTTGACATTATATAAATCGCCACAAAAATAAATTTTTTGATCATCGATGCTAATCTCAAAACCTAAATTCTCAACCGGCACTGAAACATTAGGCCCATGATCAACCGTAAAAACATTTACTTTAAAGTTATCAAAGTCCAACGCATCGCCTGTTTTAATTTTTACAACATCACTAGTCAAATCACTCTCGCCAACAGCGTCGACACACTCAGTATTTAAATAAAGTTTTTTAGGGTTAAGTTTTAAAATATTTTCAAGATGAAAGTGGTCACCATGAATGTGCGAAATTATCATGGCGTCAACGTTAAGGCCCTCTAATTTATGAGCCTCAGTTTTGTTGCCAATATCAATCGCTAATTTGTAACCATTGTTGCCTGTAATAATAAACCCTGATTGTTCAAATTTTTGTATTTGCATATTATCTATATTTTAACTTTTAAATTTTTAATTCGATGTAATAAACTGGGTAATCAATTTTTGCAAAACAAAACCCTGATGGTTCAGAGTTTTGTTTATTTAAATTCCAATTTTGGATTAAGCGTCTTTTTTGTCTTCTTCTGCAGATTCTTCTACGGCTTCAGCTTCAGTAGATTCTTCGGCGCCTTCAGCAATGATTTCGTCAACCTTCTCGTCAACTGAATCAATAACTTCGTCAACTGCGTTTTCTACGTCTTCTACTGCTTCAGCGATGTTTTCTTCAACCTCAGCAACAAGACCCTTTTCGCCACGTTGTAGTTGTACAACTACGCTACGTAGACGGCGGGCAACCTCTTTAACCGCTTTGTCGCGAATAAAGTATAGTTTAGCACGACGAGTTTGACCCTTTTTCAATGTTTCAATTGCATCGATATTTGGTGAATATAGGGGGAAGATACGTTCAACACCAACACCATTTGAAACCTTGCGTACAGTAAATGTAGCACCGGCCTCGGCACCGTGCTTGCGAGCCAAAACTAACCCCTCAAAAGCCTGTAAACGAGTTTTACCTTTTTCAATAATTTTGCTTTTAACACGAACAGTGTCGCCAGCCTTGAAATCAAGGCTTTTGCGAGACTCTATGTTAACTGGAGACATGACTGTTTTCATAGGTCTCAGATTAACATAATTTAAGCCATTATGCAACTACCTTATTTTAAACCGTATTTTTTAACCACTTTTTTAAAGTCGGCGGGTAGTTCGGCCATAACCGAAACATCGCCCCCGTTTGGCAATGGTAGTTCTAATTTATAGGCATGCAAGGCTACACGTTTAAAGCCAAGTGCTTTTGGTTTTTTGTCGGCATATAAAAAATCTGACACAATTGGGTGGTTTATAAAGCGCATGTGTACACGAATTTGGTGCGTGCGCCCAGTTTGCGGGTAGCATTCGACATAAGTCACCTTTTCAAATTCGCTTTTATTGGCGTCGGGTGAATTTTTACTTAAAATTTTGCGTGTATTATTTTTCTGCTTTAGTGTGTAAGCAGTATCGATAATTTCATCAGTTTCAAAGCGGTTAATTACGCGATACATAGTTTTGGCTTGGCGAACATCACCTCGTGCACCACGGCCAGCATTCCATTTACGAATGTCATCAACGCTACGCCCAATTCCAGCATCAACGGTACCTAGGTCATTTTTAATATGACCATATACAAATGCGCGATAAGTTTTTTTAACTTTATGTTCTTTAAATTTTTTCTTTAAAAATCCATAAGCAAGCTCGGTTTTAGCAATTGCCATAACGCCAGTTGTTTCCTTGTCTAGTCGGTGCACAATGCCTGGGCGCAAAATTTGCACGGGCTGACCCTGATATTCAGTTTCCATAACTTCGCCGACATTTATAATTTCGGGGTATTTGGCCATGATCCAGTCAACTAGGGTGTATTCAACGTGCTTGCCATCGGGGTGCACGTTTAAACCAGCTGGTTTGTTTATAATCAGTAAATCATCATTTTCAAACAAAATTGGAATCTCAATTTGGTCAACAGATTGTTTGACAGGTTTAACAGATTTTTTTGCCACAGTTTTTACTGTAGTCTTTTTAGACTTTAGGTCTTTTTCCCCTGTCTCTGTTTTTATTTTTGGTTTTGGTTTTTCTGATATTTTAGCCTTCATAGACACACTATACATTAAATTCGTAAAAATACGAAAAATTAAGAAACCACTAGTAGGTAATTTACTTTTTTAAATAAAAATGCTACATTAGTTGTACCCATCCCCTTGTAGTTCAATGGATAGAACTGCGGACTTCTAAGCCGTTAATGGGGGTTCGATTCCCTCCAAGGGGACATCACAAAATTTGGGCGATTAGCTCAGTTGGTAGAGCAGCGCTTTTACACAGCGAAGGTCAGGGGTTCGAATCCCTTATCGCCCAC
>JAGOOX010000018.1 GCA_017992305.1 Minisyncoccota bacterium | reverse complement strand
GGTTTTATGATTTTGTTAATCAGTGGCAATTAACACCCGATGGCAAAAGCATTGCTGTACATGGCACTCCAGTACTAATTTTTGATAGTTATGAATATGGCAAAGTCAGGCCGTGGTTAAATTTAGCAGCTGACTCAAACCATTTAAATATTAATGAAAATGATTTAAATAATAAACTAGCACCCTTTATGGATAAAATTTTAAATTACGCCAAAGAGGTGGTAAACTAATAATATTAAATTATGGATTTTTCAACTCACCACAACAAAGACGTAATTTTTCTACTAATAATTACTTTATTTGCAGCAACCTCGGCTATTTATATAGTATGGAAGGCAAATAAAACAATTCTTTATCTAGACAATATTTCAAACATAGCATCAGTTGAAGCAATTAAATAATGTTAATACTTTAAAAGCCTGAAACTTCAGGCTTTTTGTTTTTACTTTTTCTTTACATCATAGGGGAATCGCTTACGTTTAATGTGCTGAATAATTATTTTGTCACTTGGTAAATTTTCATAATCCATTGTGCACAAAACATTTTCAAATCTTTTGCCTGGTAAGTACTGGTAGTATTCAGCAGTGCCATCATTTCTACACTTAAAAGCCCAGACTTTAAATTCACGAAATAGCTCTACGCTAATCCCATCATCAGTAGGATGCATTTTTAGATCGAAAAACTTTCCTTCTGTGTCTAAATTCGGGTAAGTGTCATAAATCAATTTGGCAACCTTTTTGGCATTTTCTACTGCCTTTTCACTGGCAGGATTTTTTTGATCTTTTGCAAAATCATCTGCAATTTCTACGGCTTTTGAATAGGGCATAATCGTATCTTTAATTTTGAATCTAAGCTTACAGTACTCTGTGTTAAAACATATGTCAAATACTTGCCCGCTTTTTGTATTTTTATTGACAACTACATAAAATACATGTATTGTAAAGAAAAAGCACTTAAAAATGGAAGCACAAAAATTAGAAAAAAAGTTTAGTAGTAGTGAAAGAATGGCTTATAAGGTAGCCTCTTTTCATCTGAAAACTATAGGGTTACACCCTTGGATGGTTCACATCAAACACCCTGACTATAAAATGTCAGTTGAAAACATAATCGATAAAACTCATGGTTTTGACATAGAAAGATGGTACAAAAATGAAGGTGTAAAAGTAGAAGACCTACCACCCCGCGATCAGAATAAGTTAAACAAGTTGATGGCAAAATTTAATGCACAATCAACAAACCCTCTTGATTTTAATCTTCATGATTTATGTAAGGAATGTTCAGATCTGAGTAACGATTTTACAAATAAAGTCGACGCACTTAAAAATGCACCAAAATTCATCGAAAGAGTATTTAACTTCTTGAAAGAAAATCACGGTGTTGATGACAAAATCCAACCACTGAGTACCGATAACTATGCTATGACAAATTTAGTCATTGAAGATGGTGGTAAAAAGTATCCTTGTGTCATCGGCTGGAGACCAAAACAATCTGGTGGTCAAATCTTTATGGTATGGGTGCACGTGCCTGATGCAGATGAGAATGATAGTAAAACTACACATAGCCCACACCAGGTACCTTGCCTAAAGTTAGAAACATTCAGTGAGGGGGCAACCAACATTTTGCCCGAACTGGAAGTTGACTACAAGATACTAAAAGTTGGTCCACAATCTTTGATGCCTTTGGTAAAAATAACTGGAGCCGTACAAAGCGCAATAGCCTTTGCAAACTTGGCTAGAAAGACCGATATCGAAGACGAAGATGCAGAAGAGCCTGTTAATGCCATGGAGCAATCTAACCCAGCCAAAAGAGAACCTGTAAAATAACGCAGTAAAAAGTAAAAGCCCCTCGCTACGCTTGGGGCTTTTTTGTTTTTAATTAATTTGACAGAATAATTAAAAGACTGTATTGTCACACTAGATACATTCTTAATTACATAATATGAAAAATACAGCTTTAGAAAAATTTTGGTCATTATATGACTACTATGTAAAAAATGACGGTGATCCAAAGCTAATGGGCGACCTATCAAGACTATTGGCCGAAGTTGAAAATAAAGGTCGTGAAAAGCAATTATTCAGACCTGAAAAAAAATGGAATAGCATACTTGCATGGCAGGTATTAAGGTCCCAAGAATTTTACTTCAAAGGCGATAATCGGTTTGATTTATTAGCCGGCGAAATTATTGCCTGGAGCCCAAACTGGGATCGCGACGTATTTTTAACCCGACATGGCAAACCCGAAGTTGTTTCAGGCGGAGTACTAAGACCCGGCTACTCACTGACACATGAAGACCGAGGTGATAAAAACGATGTCGAGTGGGATGAATTTACTCGCAACAAAACTTTTGCTGATGAAAGAGGTTTGTACTTACCCATTTATGAAGCGAAAACGCTAATGATGCTTTGCGATAAAGCACTTGTTAGAATGCGAGCAGATATTGTTACGTACCTTCTAAAAGAAAAGAGTATTCTTGTTTAAATTTAGGAGCCTACAAGGGCTCCTTTTTGTATGTTTCGATACTTAACTTATTTTGATTAGCAAAACCATTTAAAAATCAATACACACCGAAAGCTATACACTTTCCAAATACAGATTTTTGTGTTAGACTTGTGCCTATGGAAATCAGAAACATTGCAATTATTGCGCACGTTGACCATGGTAAAACAACTTTGGTTGACTCTATAATGCGCCAAATGGGTATGACCGCCGAGGGTGCATCTATGGATTCAAACGACCTTGAAAAAGAGCGTGGAATCACTATTTATGCCAAAAACACTTCTTTGTTTTACAAAGATACAAAAATTAATATTGTCGACACACCGGGTCACGCCGATTTCGGTAGCGAAGTTGAGCGCGTATTGCGATCAATTGACTCAGTTCTATTACTAGTTGATGCCCAAGAAGGCCCAATGCCACAAACTCGTTTCGTTTTAAAAAAATCTTTAGAGTTAGGTATTCAACCAATTGTAGTTATCAATAAAATTGATAAACCAGCTGCAAACCCAGCGCGCGTGCACGATGAAGTTTTAGAATTGTTTATTGAACTAGGTGCCAAAGACGAGCAAATCGAATTCAAAACAATTTATGCTATCGGTCGCGACGGTGTTGCAATACGCAATCTTGATGATGCCCGTGTGGATACAACCCCACTACTTGATTTAATATTAGAAGAGGTCAAACCAGCCAACAAAGACACTAGTCAAACTGACGTTCCAAAAGCTCAAGTTTTCAACCTAGGTTACGACAACTTTTTGGGTCGTTTGGGTATTGTGCGTGTTTACAGCGGTGAATTAATTAGCGGTAGTATGATGACCACAATTTCACCTTACACTGAAACTAAAACTGCACGTATAACAAAACTATTTACATTTAATGGGCTAGAACGCAAAGAGGTCCAAAGCTTGGTAGCAGGCGACATTGGTATTGTGGCTGGTTTTACCGATGTTTCAATTGGTGAAACTATCGTTAAAGACGCTACAACTGAACCAATGCCTGCAATCGCTATTGACGAGCCAACGATTACGCTTAACTTTTTAGTTAATGATTCACCGTTTGCTGGACGCGAAGGTAAATTCGTTACATCTCGCCAAATTCGTGATCGATTGGAACGCGAACTTGAAATCAACGTGGGTCTAAAGGTTACTTTTGACCAAGATGTATTTTATGTTTCAGGCCGAGGCGAACTGCACATTTCAGTATTGCTTGAGCAAATGCGTCGTGAAGGTTACGAATTACAAGTTTCTCAACCGCAGGTTATTACCAAAATCGAAGATGGCCACAAAATGGAGCCTTTTGAAGAAGTTACAATTGACGTGCCAACTGAATTCTCTGGCGCAGTTATTGAAAAGCTTACAAAACGCAAAGGTTTGATAATGAATATGTTTGAGAAAGAAGGCAGTACTAGAATTTTAATTGAAATGCCAACTCGCGGGCTTTTGGGTTACCGCAGCCAATTCGTTGTCGATACAAAAGGTGAAGGCATATTAGCCGCAAGATTTTTAGAATTTCGCGCACATGCTGGTGAAATTGAAAAACGCGATGTTGGTTCAATGATATCAATGATCACAGGTGCTGCCGCAGGTTATGCGTTAGCCAACTTGCAAGATCGCGGTATTTTATATATTGGTCATGCCGAAGCGCTGTATGAAGGTATGGTTATTGGTAATACGTCAAAAGGCGAAGACATGATAGTTAACGCGGTTAAGGGTAAACAATTAACTAACGTCCGCGCATCTGGAACCGACGAAGCTATCTATCTAAAACCTCCAATGACACTGTCAATTGAAAGAGGACTTGAGGTTATGAACGCCGATGAGTACCTAGAAATTACACCCAAATCAGTTCGATTACGCAAAAAATACCTAACCGAAACTGAACGTAACAAAGCCGGTAGGGGTAAATAATTTCCAGAACAAATTGTCCAAAAAAGTTTTCCACCAACATAATTTTACTGGGGTTGACGAATTTAATAGATATGATACTATGAATATAATAACTTATTAAGTATAGAAGCAATATGGCACAACAAATAACATTTAAACCAAAACAGGTCACAAAAAAGATTCTTTCGAATCTACAACAAAGGGCATATGATGTTGTCTTTCACCGATTCGGTCTAGGCGACGATGCCACACCAAAGACCCTAGAGTCTATTGGTCAAAGCTATGGGATTACTCGTGAACGCGTTCGCCAAATCGAAAATGCAGCTCTAACTACAATCCGTAAATCAGATGCCTTTAAAAACGAACAAAAAACATTCGAAGAACTAAAGGGCATGCTTGACGAATACGGTGTATTAGTTAAAGAAGAAGACTTTTTGTCTCATGTTTCAAAAGACAAGAACGTTCAAAATCATATACACTTCTACTTAGTTTTGTCAGACTATTTTACAAAACATAAAGAGGATGAATATTTTCATTCACGTTGGACTGTTGATTCAGGTGTATCTGAAAAAGTTCACTCTTCATTAAAGAATCTATACTCATCACTATCTGACACTGAACTATTATCTGAAATCGAAATAGTTGACCGTTTCCTTAAAACAATGAAAGACTTGTCAGAGGAATACCGCAACGAAGAAATCGCAAAACGTTGGTTGGGTCTATCTAAAAAAATTGGTAAAAATCCACTAGGCGAATGGGGTAAAACCGATTCATCAAACGTTAAAACTCGCGGTATTCGTGACTATGCATACCTAGTTATGCGCAAACACGGCTCACCACTTCATTTTCGTGAAGTTGCTAAAAAAATTCAAGACACTTTTGGTAAAAAGACTCACGTGGCAACATGTCACAATGAACTAATCAAAGACAAACGTTTTGTTTTGGTTGGTCGAGGCTTCTATGCATTGTCTGAATGGGGTTACAAACCAGGTATTGTTCGCGAAGTTATTCGTGACATTATCAAAAAATACGGCCCGATGTCAAAAGACGACATAATCGAACATGTTATGAAGGAACGTTATTTGAAGAAAAACACAATTATCGTCAACCTACAAAACGCTAAATACTTTAAAAAGAACAAGCAAGATCTGTACATTAACGCATAAACCCATGCTTAATACAATCAAAAAACCGCACAATATGTGCGGTTTTTTGATTTATGTTATAATAAAAATATGAAACAAAAAGGTGAGGCAAATATTTTTGTAATAATTCTAGGTGTTTTTATTTTGATTATTTTACTTGGTTACTTTAAAAATAATCGGGTTATTGTTTTCAAAAAAGACACAACGACCACAAAACAAGCTGTTGATCAAAAAAAATACAACCCCAACACAAGCTACCAATATTTTGGCTGTGGTATTCAAATAGATACGCCAATGCCTACTACACAAGTATCTAATATTTTTGAATTTGCAGGTCAGGTAACTGGATGTGGGTGGAATTCGCAAAATGGCTTTATTGGTACATTAGAAGTTTTAGACTCTAATAACTATTCATTGACTGATGTTATAAGTGTGCCAGTTGCAGCTGATGGAAGATTTAAAGTAACTGTAGGTTTAAAAAGACAACCCAGCAATAACCTAGGTTTAATTTATTTGCGTAGCGTTGATGGTTTACAAGTCGCTAGTTTTACAATTTATTTAAAATAATATGAGTTTTGAAAGTTTAATTATCGAAATATTCGGTTGGCTGTACAGAACGGCTCATATTTGGGCACCAGTAATTTTAGTTATTGCAGCGTGGAGAGTTTGGAATTGGTATATTAATGAACTTTTTTATATGGGCCTAAATTGGAA
This sequence comes from Minisyncoccota bacterium, assembly GCA_017992305.1. Lineage (GTDB taxonomy): Bacteria > Patescibacteriota > Minisyncoccia > Phycocordibacterales > UBA9973 > MFUC01. Next base: position 5,832 of record JAGOOX010000018.1, on the reverse strand, counting down.
GCTTTTAGAGATCAAGGTACCCCAAGAAATTCGTCGATCACCAGCCGCAATGGAAATGATCATTCTTAACTCACTTTACCAAACAGGCGGTTATTCAAACTGGCTTCACAAGTATTGGTCAGGTAATAAGCCTTTGTGGTTTTCGCTTGAAATAGTTTCAATCGAGGGTAATGTGCATTTTTTCATTCGCACGCCCGAAAAATTTGCCCGTCTTATTGAAACCCAGGTTTATGCCCAATACCCACAAGCCGAAGTTTTTACGGTTGATGACTATGTTACCGAGGTGCCAGATTATAAACCAGATGGCGAATATGACATATCAGGTGGCGAATGGAAGCTTGAAAAACCCGATGCGTACCCAATAAAAACCTTTATTGATTATGGGCTTGATAAAGCTGTTGGCACCCTTGATGAAGATCAAAAAATTGACCCAATAACTCCGTTAATTGAATGGATGGGTTCTATGGGCAAAGGTGAACAGTTTTGGCTTCAGCTGATAATTCGACCTTCAAACTGGGGTAAATATGAAATAGAAGAAGAAGACAAAGTTACCAAAAAGAAGGTTATAAAGATCGGTAAATGGACAGACCTGATCAAAAAAGAAGTCGAGGCCTATAAGGCCAAGTTTAAACCACCCGAGGGCTCGAATGTACAACCTCGAATGAGTAAAATGGAAGAAAACGTTCTAAATGCATTAGAGCGCAGTTTAACCAAGCTTGGTTTTGATGTAGGTATGCGGCACATGTATGTTGCCAAAAAAGACAAATTCAATAAAAACACAGCAGGTGAGTTTGGTAATGTAATACGTCAATTTAATTCAATGGAATACAATAGCTTCAAATCAGACGGTGGTACCGGGGGCCCAGATTTTATTTGGGAGGACCTGCGCGGTATTGTACCAATCAAGAAAAAGAAGTCTATGCTAAAAGCCTACAAAGCTCGTTGGTGGTGGTACCCACGTTTTAACTATAAAAAAATTAGTCATTATTTGAAGTACCAAAAAGAACGTGACAGTATGGTATTAACCACCGAAGAAATTGCAACAATTTACCACCTACCGTCAACCACAATTCAAACCCCAACCTTTAAGCGTATTAATTCTAAAAAAGTCGAAGCCCCATTTAACCTACCTATATAAATATGGATGACATGCAAAATAATCAAAATCGTAACATAAGGTTGGTAAAAAAAACCATCAAGTTGTTTTTGGTTATTCTTGCAGCTTACTTGATATTTTATTTTGTCAGTCCACCTAAAAGCTTTCCTCAAAAATCAAGTTTTACAATTAGCTATGGCACACCACTGGGTGTAATTTCGTACAGGCTAAAAAACGAAGGTTATATTCGTTCACGCTTTTTATTTGAAGGCCTGATTATTTTAAAACAAAATGAAAAAAGCATTAGCGAAGGTGAATATTATTTTGAAAAGCCGGTAAATCTTATATTTGTCGCACTAAGGTTAACTGGTTCAAACTTTGGTCTGGACAGGTTAAAAATTACCGTACCCGAGGGTTATACCAGGGCCGATATCGCCAAACGTTGCGAGGCTGTTTTGGTAAATTGTAGTGCTGCGCGTTTTCTTGAAAAAACTGTTGGGTTAGAAGGTTACTTGTTCCCAGACACATACCTGGTATTCCCAGGTAAAAATGAAGACGAATTAATTTCCAAAATGAAAATAAATTTTGAAAACAAAACCAAAAATGTTTTCAATACCAGCATAACGCCGTCTGAACAAAAAGACATTATAATTATGGCGTCAATTTTAGAGCGCGAGGCAAATGGCGACGAAGATATTAAAATAATTTCAGGTATTTTACAAAATCGACTTCGTATTAACATGCCCCTACAAGTTGATGCTACCTTTTACTATTTACTAGGCAAAGAATCTAGTGAGCTAACACTGACTGATCTAAAAATCAAATCTGCGTATAATACTTACTTAAATAAAGGTTTGCCCCCGGGCCCCATAGGCAACCCAGGGATTAAGGCAATACAAGCCGCTATATACCCAGCCAAAACTGATTATCTGTATTACCTGCATGCAAGCGATGGCACGGTTTATTATGCTAAAACACATGCCGAACATGTTAAAAACAAAAGGCTTTATTTAAGATAATTTTGTGGTATATTAAATACTTATTATGAAAAAACATCGTTTAGCATTTATTGACGTTGAAACAACCGGCTTAAACCCAGATAAACATGAACTTATTCAAATAGGTATAGTTTTGGCTGACCAAACATGGGAAGGCGACAAAGTGACCCTAAAACACGTTGACGAAATAGAGCTTAAAATCAAACCAGAACGCATATCTGATGCTGACCCACAGGCATTGCGGGTAAATGGCTATACACCAGCCGAATGGATATTTGCTTATTCATTACCTGAAGCCATGAAAATATTTGCCGACTAAACCAAAGACTGTATTTTTGTAGCCCACAATGCCTGTTTTGATTATTTATTTATAGACAAAGCCTTTCACGTTACGGGTATCGAAAACCAAATGCATTTTTATAAAATAGATACATTGTCAGTGGCTTATGCAAGACTAGGCGCTAGGGGTGATATTGAAAAATACTCACTATCAGTACTATGTGACATGTTTGGTATAAAAAACTCAAATGCCCATACAGCACTTGCCGATGCCCATGCAACTTATGAACTTTTCCCTAAACTTATTAACGAATAAATTTACCCGAAATGCAGCGCAAGGCGGGAAGCCCCTACCGCAAAAGCAAAAAGTTTTTGTGGGTATTTCAGGTGGTGTTGATAGCGCCGTTTCGGCCATTTTATTAAAAGAGGCTGGTTATGATATAACCGGTGTATTTATTCGTACATGGCAACCTGACTTTATTGAATGCACTTGGCGTGACGAACGCCGTGACGCTATACGTGTATGCGCCCACTTAAACATTCCATTTTTAGAATGCGATGCCGAAAATGAATATAAAAACCTAGTTGGTATGCAAATGGTTAATGACTATGTTGCAGGCCTGACACCAAACCCTGACATATTGTGCAACCGCGAAGTTAAATTTGGTGTGTTTTGGCAATTCGCTAAAAAACACGGAGCTGACTTTGTTGCCACAGGGCATTATGCAAAAAACATAAACAAAAATACTGGCGGCAACAATGCTTTTTTCATGGCTAAACCTAAAGATACTATAAAAGACCAAACTTATTTTTTATGGACTTTGCAAAATGAAGACCTAGAACATGTGCTTTTCCCACTAGGCGATTTAAATAAAACTGAGGTTAGGTACATAGCTCTAAAACACAACCTACCTAATGCTACCAAAAAAGACAGTCAAGGTGTGTGTTTCTTGGGTCACATCGATATGAAAGACTTTTTGTCACACTATACTGATTTAAAACAAGGTGATGTTTTGGACGAGGCAGGGAATGTTATAGGTAAACACGATGGCGCAATTGTTTATACGCTGGGCCAACGCCACGGATTTGAAGTTTTCAAAAAAACTAATAACGAAAAACCATATTATGTTATTGCTAAAAATGCCGAACTAAATACGATCACTGTTTCAACCGAAATTCTAAATACAACTTTTGCTAAAAAAGAACATTTATTAACCAAAGGTTTTATTCGCAAAGATATTGAGAACAAAAACGAGACTCTTGGTTTGTATCGCTATAATGGTGAATTTGTAAAAATTGAAGTTTTAAACGAACTTAATAATGACAAAATTCAAGTCATTTTCGAAAAACCCGTCTTAATCTCACCCGGCCAGTCGGTAGTCTTCTACCAAAACGATGCAGTAATTGGTGGCGGTGTTTGTTTATAAAATATCAATTTAATTTGATATAATAAATTTTGTATGACCCAAAATGAGGCACTCACAATTTTAAAAACTGGCGCCAGTGTATTTTTGACTGGCGAACCAGGGGCGGGTAAAACACATACTATAAATGCTTATGTGCGCTATTTGCGCATGCAGGGTATTGAACCGGCTATTACAGCCAGTACTGGTATTGCCGCCACACACATTGGTGGCATGACTATTCATTCATGGGCGGGTATTGGTATACAGCACACGCTTGATAAATATGCGCTCGATAAAATTGCCAGTACCGAATACGTTGTTAAGCGAATTTTAAAAAACACGGTTTTAATTATTGATGAAATTTCAATGCTGGGGCCAAATACATTAGACATGGTCGATGCGGTTTGTCGTGAAGTCAAACAGGTGCAAAAACCTTTTGGTGGCATGCAGGTTATTTTAGTTGGAGACTTTTTTCAATTGCCACCAATCAATAAAAGCCCATTTCAAAATAACAATCAGCAAAATAATTTTAATAATAGGGTTATCGACGAATACAGCCAAGAAACTTTTTTCCCTGAAATCGAAGAAGAGGCTGCGCAATATGCTCAAAAAATATTTGCCTACCAATCGCGGGCTTGGCAAAAACTTTCGCCAATAATTTGCTATTTAACCGAACAACACCGGCAAGACGACGACGAATTTTTGGCTGTACTTTCAGCTATTCGAAATAATTCGGTGCAAGAAATGCATTTAAAAATGATCAATGCACGCCAAATAAAAAACGGGCAAAATCATGACAACATTACAAAACTATTTTCGCACAATGCCGATGTCGACCGCATAAACAATAATGAGCTTTCAAAAATCAAGGATGAGGTGCGCACGCATACAATGCGCAGTTCTGGCAAAGACAGCCTGGTTGGTGCATTAATAAAAGGCTGTTTGTCGCCCGAAGATTTATGTTTAAAAAAAGGCGCCGTGGTTATGTTTACCAAAAACAGCCCACGCGAAGGCTTTTATAATGGCACATTAGGTACGGTTATTGGTTTTGAAAACGACACTAATTACCCAATCGTTAAAATTCATAATGGCAAAAACATAACAGTAGAACCAGTCGATTGGAGCGTTGAAGAGAACGGCAAAATCAAAGCCCAAATAAACCAAATACCACTACGTTTGGCTTGGGCTATAACCGTGCACAAAAGCCAGGGTATGAGCCTAGACGGCGCTGTAATGGATTTGTCGCAGGTATTTGAATATGGGCAAGGTTACGTGGCTTTATCGCGCGTACGCAGGCTTGCGGGGCTCCATATAATCGGTATTAACGATAAAGCCATGCAAGTGCACCCCGAAATTTTAAAACAAGACGTTACATTTCGCGAACAATCAATCGACGCCCAAAATGTCTTTGCTGAAATTTCAAAAAACAACATTACCGAATTGCACAAAAAATTTGTAATTGAAAATGGTGGTATATGGGTTGACGAAGACCTTGAGCCAAAATTTAAAGAGTTGTCACAAAAACCTAAAGAAAAAACCTATACTGAAAAGCTACGCGAAAAACATCCAAAAGCCGGAATGCGCTGGAACGAGGATGAGGAAAAAATACTAATCGAACTATTCAATAGCGGCCAAACACAAACAGCAATAGCTAAAAAAATGGGTCGCAAAATTGGCGGTATTCGTTCACGTCTAGTAAAGCTTGGCTTAATTGATGATGAGGTAGTATAATAATCTATATGACAGATTTATTTACAAATATATTATCAAGCGAAACAGCATTAATCGCTGCACGTTTAGGTGTTGCCATGCTACTGGGTATGATTATTGGCATTGAACGTATTTTGGCTCACAAAACTGCTGGTATGCGTACATACGCACTAGTTTCAATGGGTTCGGCTTTGTTTATTATTATTTCATTAATTATTGTTAGCCAATTTCAAGGCATAACCAACTTTGACCCACTACGTATTGCAGCCCAAGTTGTTTTAGCTGCGGTTTTTATATGTCAAGGTTTAGTTTTTGTTAAAAAAGACGGTGTGGTAGGTTTAAC
>JAGOOX010000017.1 GCA_017992305.1 Minisyncoccota bacterium | reverse complement strand
GTGAGGATATTGGTAAAAAGCTAAACATCCCCGCGCTTGCGTATAGTATTGAACGCGAGGAGATTTTGTAGAAAGTAGGGGGGGGGCTCGGTCACACATAAATTTGTTGACCCAAATTTTGCGCGACCCCGGCTCGGTATTTTTGCCTTTACCTAAATAAATTTATGTAAAACAAAAATATACCTGCGCCTTTCGAGATCCCCCACGTAAGGCAAGCAGTTGCCTTACTCACTTCCACACAAAACACTACGTGTTTTAAAATGCTAAAGCATTTAGAAAACCACCCAAATTGGGTGGTTTTCGGTGTGGAAGTGGGGGGACTCGAACCCCCGTCCAGAAAGGTTTTTATTTAGCGTCTACGTGCTTAGTTGCCTATTCATTTGATAATACGTGTCTACAAGCAACGCACCTATGTATTACGAGACTAATTGTCGAGGGTAGACCGTCACCGCTACCTGACCAAGTATGATTTTTTTACACCCGCACATTTTATCATACATCAAATGTACTGGATGTTTCGCTTTAAGCGAAAGATAGTGCAAAGTTACCGAAAGGTGACTTTACAGCAGTTTTAGCTGCGTTTGAGTTGTGCAAGAAGTTTAACAAGATTCCTGCGTACTTGGCATGCAACTAGAATAAAAACATCTAACTGTCGAAGCCTTTCACTCCCATATTTTGTTATCAAGGACCCCACCCCCTAATCCCCTCCCCGGCATAGCCAAGGAGGGGGAACAGAGAAATAGTTCGTACTATATATGACGCTTTATGTCACGGGCGACTTCACGCTCGTCAGCCTTTTTCTTCAAGCTTTCGCGCTTGTCGTGCATTTTTTTACCACGTGCAAGTGCTACCTCACATTTTAAATTACCGGCTTTTTCATAAATACCTAACGGTACTAATGTATTACCGGCGCTATCGGCATCGCGATACAGTTGCAACAACTCTTTTTTATTAAAAAGTAGTTTTATTTTACGGCCCATTTCATAACCTTTGGGTACGTTATTTTGCTGTAGTGGTGTAATAGTTAAACCTTTTAACCATGCCTCGCCACCCAATAGGGTAACGTATGCGCCATGCATTTGCCCGCGACCAGCGCGAATTGCCTTGACCTCATGCCCCTGCAATACCAAACCCGCCTCGAATTTCTCGAGGATCTCATAATTGAAATGGGCTTTGCGATTACTAATTAGGGACATGCTAAAATTATAACACGCTATAATATAATTGACAAATACGGTAGAGATTTACGTAATGTTATGGTTAAAGAACTAAATAAAAAAGCACTTCCTAATAAATAGGTCGTGCTTTTGGGTAGTTATTTTTTAAGAAATCAAACTGCTGTTTCAATGACAAATTTATACAACGCTTCAGAGGTTTCAAATCTTTTTACATTAGGATTTTTATCGAATTCTTTACTTTCTGATAAAAACAAGACACTGGCATTCATTGATAGCCCTGCCAATACATCTGACCTTCCATCACCTACAACATAGATTTTGCAATCCTCTTCTTTAGTATCTTTGTATTTTGCAAATATTTTATCTTTTGCTTTTAAAAAGACTTCGGGATGAGGTTTTGAGTTTTGGCATTCATCAACCGAACAAGTGGTTTTATAGAAGACATTCTCTAGATTAACTCTGAACCTATCGAAGTAGATGTTTTCTTCATGGTTTTTTAAACACATGTCAATCCATTTAATCGGTGATGCTGTAGCAATGCCAATGGGTATTTCATGTCGATCTAGAAAACGAATCATTTCTTTAATGTAAGGCATTTCGCAAATCCGATTTGTTTTTGATCTTTCATACATTCGGTCCCACTTTTCACTCACTAGAAATTCTGCGTCACACTCAGGTGCAAGCTCTTCAAAAACTTTTTTAGTTGATATACCTGAAAACCTAGCCGATATTTCCTGTGGGGTAAACACTAGACCATGATGCTTATTAAGAACATAGTACTCTGCCTCTGCATGGAAAGGTGTTTGGGTATCGACTAATGTTCCATCAAGATCAAAAATAAAACAACTTTTCTTTAACTCAATGAGTGGGTATGTTTTAGAGGTTATCGACCCTGGTTGCAGAAGGGCAAAACTAGCTTCGTACCCAAAATGTAAATGGGTATTTTTTACTTCATCAAGTATTAAATTAGATACGTCATCTGGTTCAGTGCTTAATACTTTAACCTTCACCATTCTCAGGCGATTATTTTTTGATAGGTCTTTTTTGTCTTGAACCCATTCCCACGAAAAGGATACGCTTACTTTTTTTACAACAGACTCATAAGAAGTACAGAACGACAAACCTGTCTCTGTATCTGTATGAATTTCGAAAGACTCGCTTTCTATAAGTATTTCTTGAGGTATTTTGTACTTTTTCATTTTAAAGATTTTTTCAGACCTCAGTGTAGTATATTTATAAGCATTAGTCAAAAAAACTGAGTACTACTTTAAGCTTTAATGTTTATAAATATTTTTCTTCCCCTAAAACATCCGACTTTTAGTCTAGGATGTTCGGGTGACTAGATCAGATTAAGCTGATCTAGTATAGCCAAAACACGAAAAATTGGTATACTTCACTGTATGTCAAAGAATTCTAAAAACAACAGGTCAAATATGAATCCAAACAACAATCAAGGGCAAAATCAGCCTAAAAATCTAAATAACCAAAAAAAAGGCCCAGGCAAGAAAAAGGGTTTTGGCTTTTCTGCGCATTTTGGTACAACTATCCTTTTCTTTCTAGTAGTTATTGCTGTTTATTCTATTGTTAGTGAAAAATCTGTAAAGGTTGAAAATGTACCTTTTTCACAGGTGGCTAGTGAGGTTCGCGCAGGTGGTGTTAAACAAATTACTGTTTCAGCCGACAAATTAGAGGTTGTTAAAAATGATGACACTAAATTGAAGTCCAAGAAGGAAAGTGAGTCTTCATTATCAGAGGCCTTAACTAATTACGGTGTTACGCCCGATCAAATCAACAGTGTAATAATTGATGTTAAAAGTCAGTCAGGTTTTGGTTACTGGGCACTTAATTTATTACCAATATTAATACCTGTTGGTTTAATAATCTTTTTCATTTGGATGCTTTCAAAACAAATGAAGGGTAGTGGTATGCAGGCTTTTACATTTGGCCAATCACGTGCACGTATTACAAATCCAAATGACAAGGGTAGGGTAACTTTTAAAGATGTAGCAGGTGTTCGCGAAGCTAAACATGAACTTGAAGAGATTGTTGATTTCTTGAAGAATCCTAAAAAGTTTATCGACATAGGTGCCCAAATACCAAAGGGTGTAATGTTAACTGGTGCGCCGGGTACGGGTAAAACATTGCTGGCACGTGCGGTTGCAGGCGAGGCTGGTGTACCGTTTTTCCATCTGTCAGGTTCAGAATTCGTTGAAATGTTCGTAGGTGTTGGTGCATCACGTGTGCGTGATCTATTTCAAATGGCTAAACGTGCCTCGCCCGCAATTGTGTTTATTGATGAAATCGATGCCGTCGGTCGCGTACGTGGCACCGGTGTTGGAGGTGGTAATGATGAACGTGAACAAACCTTAAACCAAATCTTGGTTGAAATGGACGGCTTTGAACCAACCGAAAAAGTTATTGTCATGGCCGCCACAAACCGTAGTGATGTTTTAGACCCAGCGCTACTGCGCCCAGGTCGTTTTGACCGACGCGTAGTTTTAGATTTACCTGACCGTCGTGATCGTCGCGAAATACTTGATATTCATGCTCGTAAAAAACCAATGGGTAAAGACATTAACTTAGATGTTGTTGCCGAGCGTACACCGGGTTTCTCGGGTGCTGATTTATATTCATTAATGAATGAATCTGCAATTTTAGCTGCCCGTCAAAATAAACTAGAACTTAATCAGGCTGATTTAATTGCTTCAATTGAAAAAGTTATGATAGGTCCCGAACGTAAAAGTCACCTAATGTCTAAGGAAGAAAAGCGTGTTACGGCCTACCACGAAGGTGGCCACGCATTGCTTGCATCACTATTACAATACGCCGACCCAGTTCATAAAGTATCGATTGTTTCGCGTGGCAGTGCTGGTGGGTATACACTAAAATTACCTCTTGAGGAAAAGAAACTACAAAGCAAAAAAGAATTTCTAGATGACATTGTGGTGTCACTGGGTGGTTATGTAGCCGAAGAAATGATACTTGATGACGTTACAACTGGGCCATCAAATGATTTACAAGTTTCAACTGCGTTAGCGCGTGCGATGGTTACACGATTTGGTATGAGTGAGGCAATTGGCCCAATGGCGTTAGAATCAAATGGGGGCAAGGTAATGTTCGGTGGCGGGGTAGATGGTGAATATTCACCTGAAATGTCAGCCCGTATTGATAACGAAGTATCAAAAATCATGAACGATTCATTTGCAAGAGCCAAAGAATTACTACACGCAAATAAAAATATTCTTGATGCTATTGCAAATAAATTAGTTGAGGTTGAAAATCTTGAACAAGACGAATATGAAAAAATCATTGTTGGTTTTGGTATAGAGCTTAAAAAGAAATCAGTTTAATTAAAAAATAAATAAAACAAAATACTAAACCGTATGATAAATAAAGTAAAAAATTATTTCGCAGGCTTAAATAGACAAAAGATAATAATAGGTTCGATTTTGGTAATAACCTTTGTTATTGCTGGGGTTTCAGCATCGGGGCTAAGTTTGTTAGGGGCGGGGGCTATGTTTATGTTTGCAGGAACTTTATTTTATAAAAAGTTTAACGTTGACGGCAGTGGGTTTAATATTGACAAAAGAATTTTAATACCAGCTGCGTTGTTAATAATTATTTCGGGTGCCTATGTATTTTTAGCGCAAAATCACTATTTGGCATTTCGGGCATTTTTAACAATGATTGTTTTGTTTGCAGTTATTGTTTCGGCCAAAAATATTTCAAAATCACAAATTACTGTTGGTGTTGCATCAGTATCGGTTGTTACTTTTTTGTACGCACTGTATGAATACTTTAACACAACCTCTCTTTCAGTTATTCGGTTAGAGGGTTTTGCGGGCTATGCCAATACTTTTGGTTTATATGTAGCTATTTTTGGATTAGTTGCGCTTTATCATGCAAGCCTGACCCCTAGGGTGCGGGTCAAGTGGTTTATGATCGTAATTGCGGCTATGAATTTTTTCGTGGCATTTATGACGTTGTCGCGTGGTGTACTATTGGCAGTTATTATTTCAGCTATAATCTCAGGTCTTTTGTTTTATAAAAAAAACAATTTTAAAAAGGTCATCAAATATACTAGTATGGTTGTTGTTATTACTGCAGTTATTGTTTTTGTAGTAACGACTATTAAAAAACAAACAACTAGTGGTAATGTTGTTTTGCTACGAACAGACAGTACACTAGGGCAAGCATCGGGTACCAGGTTAGAGCATTTTCAAACTGCTGTGCGAATGTTTGGTGACCATAAATTTGGTGTGGGCTCGGGTAATTACCCACATAAATCATTTGATTATGAAATCAGGCCAATTGATAATGCAATAGACCCACATTCGTTTATAATGACGCTTTTGGCTGAATATGGCGTATTTATTGTAATTTGGTTATACCTACTATTTGAGATTATTAGAAGTTTGGTTATTAATAGAAATAATTTTGACTCAGAAAGAGTTTTTTACTTATTTGTTTCACTAGCTTTTTTTCTACACATTTGTGTTGACTCAGACATGCGGCAGCCTTTTTCGTGGTTAGTTTTTGCAATTCTTTTGGGTAAATTATTAAATTTTAATAGCTCATTTAAGTTTAAGCAAATTAACATTATTAAGAATGTTTTTTCGGTAGTATTGTTAATACCTGCAATGACAATGTTGTTTGCCGGTGCGTTGCTGATAAATTTTTATGATACATCAGGTACGTATGCAGAACTTGAGGTGCGTGACAAATATGTATTATTTGCAGCTAATTTAAACCAAATTCAATCAGATGTTTGGGAGAATTCGGCTAAAATGGCCTTGGCTAAAGCAACCGTTGCACCCGACCAGCAGGCCGTTGAAATTTCAGTAAACGAACTGTTTTATAGAACTGATCGTGCTATGGCAATAGTTGGTCCACAGGCAAGGCTGTATTCGCAAAAAGCTAGAGGTTATGTAATTTTGCGACAAGAAGAAAATTATAAACAAGCTCTTGAAAAATCAGTTAGCTTGTCAAAATATCACAGCTACAACGAACGTGCGGCCCTAGCAGGGTATTATGTTTACGCCAAAGATTATACCAAATTAAAAGAATTGGTTTTGTCGACATATGATATGAACAAGGCCTATTTTGGTAGCGCATATGCTGCCGCTGACCCTGAAAAGACTAAAAAATATACAGCTATGGTTGGCATGCTAGAAGCTCTAAAGGCGCAGTCTAAAATTAATAAAGATCAAGATATATATTTATTAACTAGTAAAATATTAGACGAATTAAACCCTATAGTGTCGACACTTTAGATTGTCCGCCCTCTTGGATTCGCCTCTCCCTACGGTCGAAATCCACAATTTATATAGTCGCTATGCTCCTTATAAAATGGGACCAAGGTTCGAATCCTAATAAGGTCGAAACCAAAAATATAAAAACCTTACCCAAAAAGGCAAGGTTTTTATATTTTGTCCGCCCTCTTGGATTCGAACCAAGGACCCCAGAGGTATAAGCTCTGTGCTCTAACCAACTGAGCTAAGGGCGGATGTTATATTTTTACCCCTGGCTGTTTAGATAACCAAAACAGCTAAGGGCGGGTTTTTATAATGTTTGTATAACTAATATTACATTTTTTAGCCATTTTCGCAAATTTATAAGTGTAGTATAATAAAAATATGAATAACATGAACGAATTTACAGGTAAAAAATTAGGAGAGGTTTTAGCATTTTGCGAGGTCGGTGAAGAGACTTTTAAAATGGGTGTCGAGGCGCTTACTGAAAAGTTGGGAGCTGAATTTGTAACTGATTATATCGAACGTTCAAATATGTATTTTGAATCAGTTAAAAAGTTTGCAAATGATGGTGGCGTGGGCGAAGTTGCAACAATGAAGCTTGAAGCAACTGGTACAAAATTACGTGCCATGCGTGATTTATACGTAGGTGACCAATGGCATAATTCAACTGAATTATTAGAATGGTCAGGTTTCTTTGAGGGCGCAGCAATTGTGCACTTTGCCTTGGTGCGTGGCGTTGCTATGGAGCTAGACAACAGTGATTTACTAAACTTGGTCAACGAAGCCATCGATTTCCATTATCAAATACTTGAACATGCCGAAAGTGAATTAGAATCAGTTGGTCAAGACAGGGCAACTAAGTAAATTCTTAAAATAAAAACCAAGCAATGCTTGGTTTTTATTTTTACTCAAAATGATTTTCGGTTCGGTAGGTTTCAGATATTTTGTCGAGCGTTGGGTGGTTTTTTATTTCGTCATTTTCAATTAATTTTTGAGCTTCGGTTCGAGCTATTTCAACTAGTTTAATATTCTTTATAGCTTCCATGGCTAGGTCTGATATGCCCCATTGTTTGGTACCGCTCATTTGGCCTGCACCTCGTTGCATCAAATCCATCTCGGCTAATTCAAAGCCGTTTTTGGCCTTGGTTAGTGCACCAAGGCGCTCAATTGTTTTTGATGATTCGCTATCTGTCAAAATATAACAATATGCCTGGTGGTTACCACGTATGACTCGGCCACGTAATTGGTGTAATTGCGCCAAACCAAAACGTTCGGCGCCCTCTATAATTATATTGGTTGCATTTGGTACGTTCACACCAACCTCGACAACGCTGGTTGAAACCAATACATCAATTTCATGATTATAAAAATCTTGCATAACTTCATCTTTTTTGTCGTTTTTCATTTTGCTGTGCATGACTTCAATACGAAAACCTTTTAATTCATTGTTGGCCAACCTTTTTGCTTCGTCGGTTACATTTTTCATTTGCATTTTAGCGACCTCTTCGGGGTCGCTTTCATCAACTCCGCTAATACGTGGGCAAATAACATAGGCTTGCCGGCCGTTTTTTAATTCAGTTACAATTTTTTTATACATCACCTCTCGTGCATTTGGGGCCACAATTTCGGTAATTACGGGCTTGCGACCCTTTGGCATTTCATCAAGTACCGACAAATCCAAGTCTCCGTAAATTGTCAGGGCCAGTGTGCGTGGTATAGGCGTTGCGGTCATTGATAAAAAGTGGGGTACATGGGTACCTTTTTTAACCAAGCCTGCGCGTTGTTTGGCGCCAAAGCGGTGTTGCTCATCAACAATTGCTAATGCCAAATGTTTAAACACAACATTTTTTTGTATTAATGTGTGCGTACCAATCACAATGGCAATTTCGCCATTAGCCACCCATTTACTTAGTTGGGTGCGCGAAATATCGGTCCAGCCTTTTGTGTTTGACGCTACCTTTGAAGGGTATTTACGACAACCACGGCCAGTAATCAAACCAATTGATATGCCAGTATAGGCAAACATTTGTATAAAGTTTTCAAAATGTTGTGTGGCCAGTATTTCGGTCGGGGCCATTAATGCCATTTGTAATGTGCCAAAGTTTTGCATTGCTGGTCGGTTGCGAATAATTGCATATGCGGCAGCGGCTGCTACGGCCGTTTTACCACTACCAACATCACCCTCTAATAATCGGGCCATAGGGTTTTGTTTAACTAGGTCATCAAAAATACTTTCAATCGCTTTTAATTGGGCGCCTGTTGGCGGGAAGGGTAACCGGTCTAGAAATTCGGTAGCTAAATTCATATCAGCTACAATTTCGTAACTTTTTTGTGATTGAAATAGTTTTTTGTCTTTGTTGCGGGCCAGTTGTACATAAAAAATTTCCTCAAAAGCAAAACGCTTTCGGGCCGCTTCAGCATGCTCCTTTTTTTGTGGGGCATGCATCCATAACACCGCGGTTTTAAATTTCGGTAAGTTGTACTTGTTTAAAATATCTTCAGGTATTGGGTCAGGTTCATTTTCTAGTACACCGGTTTTAATAACTGACATTACTAGGTGGTATAAAAATTTTGAGGTTATGCCTTTTGTTTCGCGGTAAATTGGGTAAATATTTTCAGGCCCTGTTTCACTTGTGGCAAATAATGTATCATGGCTATCGATTGGTAATACATCGGTCCGTTCAATTTCTGGGTTCGACATTAATAGCCCTGAATTGTTTTGGGTCGGTGTGCCAGAAATTTTAACCACCTCGCCTAGTTTGTATGTTTTACCAATGAATAATTGATTAAACCAAATAATTTTTAATTTACCTGACATGTCTTCGATTGTCATTTCAGCCATAGGTACCTTGGTCTTGAATGATTTTTTAGTTCCAACGTGGGTAATTTTGCCATATATTGTTGCAGGTACTCCATCTGATAATTCAGTAATAGATGTACGCATACTAATGTCGCTATATCGTACGGGGAAGTAGTGTAATAGTTCGAAAATTGTTTTTATATCAATGCGAACAAGAGCCTTTTTTTGAAGCTCGGTCAGTCGCTTTATTTCGCTAATAGGCGTACTAAAGTATATTTTGTTTTTATTTTGCAAGCTCATTTACCTTGTCGACTAATTCGTCCAGTGTAAAATTTGACTTAATCATGTATGCGTTCGCACCTAATTCAATAGCCTTTTTCTCTGAATCATCACTGGCCATATTTGAAAAAACGATAATCATTGTGTCTTTGAATGCATGTTTTGACCTAACATATTTCAAAATTTCAAAACCATCAATACCAACAGGTAACATAAGGTCTAAAATCAAGACATCTGGTTTAAATTCTGTAATAACTTCTTTGGCAATGTCCCAATTGGGGGCACTGTTAATTTCAAAATCAGCTGACATAAGTTTGCGTAAAATCAGCTTTTGGAGGAATTGATCATCTTCTATTAGATAAACTTTTTTCATATTTAGATTATATCATACATATAATTTATAAGTAGACGTGTTTTGGGTATTACTTGGGTAACATTATGTTAAATGTCGTACCTATTGGCGTGCTTTCAAAACCAATTTCTCCACCTAGTGATTCAACGATTTTTTTAACAGTGTATAACCCAATACCGCTGCCGGTTGGTTCTTTGGCTATGGCATTTGTTGCCCGATAGAATTTTTCAAATATATGTGACTGCTCATCAACCGGTATACCTATACCAGTATCTTTTATCGAAAAAGCTAAATTATTATCATTTTCTTGCAGACTAATAAAAACTTTATCATTTGCCGAACTATATTTAATTGCATTTTCGATTAAATTGCTAAAAATAAGCCTAACTTTTTCTGGGTGTGATTTGATAATACAGTCATTTTCAGGTTTTATAAAAATAATTTGAATTTCGTACTTGAAAGATTCGGCGCTAAAGTCAAATATTAACGAGTCAATCATTTTTATGATATCGACATTAGTTTTTTCAATATCGTCGTATTGCATTGATCGGTTAACTTTTATCATATCATTAACAATTGAAATCATACGCTCGTTGCTTTCAGCGGTTTTTTTAAGCATGTTTTCTTGCTCGATAGATAAATTACCAAAATCTCGATCTAAAAACATTTGAATAACCCACTTGGTCGCCGATAGGGAGGTGCGCAATGAATGAGCAGTGGTTGAAATTAATTCGCCCAAAAATTCATTTTCTTCATTAACTTCAGTAAGTGTTTTTTCAGATTTTTCGCTCATTAGTTTATTATAGCAGTTTATATTTTTATTAAAACAACTGTTTTGTTGCCTAAAATTTCTAAAATAAATTCATTCATAGTATAATTAAATTATGAAAAGAATTACATATTTTTTACTTACTCTTGTTGCGTTGCCATCAGTGGCATTGGCGCATGTTAAATGGTTTGCCGAGCCCGAGGTGGTTGTACCTGATTATCGCCTAGGTGACCCATTTGTTTTGGGTGCTGTTATTGGCGCATTTGTTTTGGTTTGCGCTGGTATTTATTTAGAGAAAAAGTTAAAAGTACCACATAGACTTGATAAAGTAATTCAAAAATGGGCACCTGGTGTGCTATCAATTGCCAGCATTGGTTTTGGTTTGGCTTTTATTATATTTGCCTTAAAGGGTTTTGTTTTTGCGCCAAATTTGCCCGCTGTTGGCAATATTGGTTATCTGATGTTGGCGATCGAATTTATTGCTGGTGTTTTAATGTTGCTAGGTTTTTATGAACGAATTGGCGGTTTAATGGTATTGGTTTTATTTGCACTAGGTATTAACCAATACGGTGGCATTGAAATGTTAGATACTTTGGAAATGGTTGGCTTTGCATTTTATATAATTATTATCGGTCGCCCAAAATGGAAAATGAAGGATTGGAATTTTGCAAAAAACCTAAGTCATAAAATACATTCGTATGGCTTACCAATATTACGTGTGGGCACAGGTCTTAATTTAATAGTACTAGGTTTTACCGAGAAGATTTTGACCCCATCGTTAACTAATAATTTTTTAACAAATTATGATTGGAATTTTATGCAAAAACTAGGTTTTGAAGGTTTTACTAATTATTACTTTGGTTTTTATGCTGGTGTAGTAGAAGTTTTGTTTGGCGTATTTTTTGTATTGGGGCTTGTTACCCGCACAACCACAATTGCGCTGGCTGTATTTTTAGTAACCACGCTTTACCTATTGGGCCCAATCGAACTAATCGGCCACTTGCCACACTTTTCAATTGCTATTGTTTTGTTTGTATTAGGTTCGGGTACAAAAATGGTTTTAGTGCACACAAAAAAACTTAAATAAAATATAAGTTTATAAAAGTTTACGAAAATCGTTTAAACTGAAATACCCAAGATTTGCAGTATAAATGGGGCTACTGGGTCGGCGGTTACGCCATAGACCATTACTCCACCTAATAGGCCTGTTATAGATATTGCCACAAGGCCGACCAACGTTAACACTATTGAAATGCCGTTATTGTTTAGGATTTTTTGAATAAACATTAAAAACAAAGCAAGTTTAGGTACGCCAATTTTTGCGCTAATTTGGGGAATAATTTTTAAATTCAGTACTGCCAGTAATTCACCAACTAAAAGCAAGCCAAAAACCCAAGTTGAAATACTTGCAAATGTAGCATGCATTTCGACTAATTGATTGTTTGGGTTTACTAGATGTTCGGCAATCTCGCCAGTTGAATTGGCTACAAAGGCCCCAATTACGCCGGCTAATAGTAATACCAACCTTACTTGCCCCCAGGCTATTTTAGGGAACCATTTATAAAGTGGTACGATTTTAATAAAAGAATATAAGATCAAGAATGCAATAGGGAAATGCACAAATATTGGGTGAATGTTATAAGTCATAATACATATTATAACACTCCTGTTTAATTTAATATACAAAAAGCTTGTAATATTGAAAATTTAAACTTTAAATGCTAATATTGGCTTATTGGAGACGTGCTCGACGGGGTATGTTAAACAATGAGATATTGGAGACGTGGCTGAGTGGCCGAAAGCACCTCACTGCTAACGAGGCGTCCTGTAAAAGGGACCGTAGGTTCGAATCCTATCGTCTCCGCATTGACAACCTGTTAGTTTTGATGACCCATTTAGTTATGTAATAAGTGCGACCCACAAACCTACATGTTGCAGAAAAAAGAACGACAATTGCCGTTCTTTTTTCTTAACTGAAATCTATTTCAAAATTATACATTCCCATACCACAAGTTCCCCTGAGTGGCTCACCAGCTTTAGGTATGCCGATATCAATTATTTCTTCTGCTGATTGAGAGAGAAT
>JAGOOX010000016.1 GCA_017992305.1 Minisyncoccota bacterium | reverse complement strand
CCTAGTTCAACATTTCTCGAATCACCACTAACTGGGTGCGAAACGGGTGTTGTTGCACTAAGGGTTGTCATGAAGTTAAAAGTAGTCGCGGTTGTACTAGTGGCAGTATTTGTAACTGTCATGTTAGTAGAAGAGTTCGACGCGCTAGATGTAGTACTTGAATAAGATGTGGTGTTAGCTATAGCATAGGCACTGTCAATAAAGCCAATTTTTTTGGCAACATCTTCGTAGTGTGGAGTAACCATTGTAAACAGTAGGAACATTGTAGATGCAAGTAGTGCATCAATAGATTTATGAGTCATAAATTTAACTATAAGATTTAATTAATAGAACAAATAATAATATTAGAACTTTTTATCAAAAGCCCGTCATATTAAATTGTTCTAGTATTTAATTATGTTTGAGTTATTTTACCCTTAAGTCTAAATAGCAATTTTATGCTTACGTATTACATAAAACCAATATCTAAACACTAAATCAATCAGAGCAAAATAAAAACAGGCTTTCGCCTCCTTGTTTTTATTATATACCTTATTTTGATTGTTTACAATGTTTTTGGGGATAACCCAAAGCAGGCACAACAAAAGCCCCGAGATAAATCAATACCATCGGGGCTTTTTTTATTGGGATAATTAATCAAACTTCATAACAACCAAGGGATCCCCCGGGGCAACCACATAAGGTACACCCAACTGGTCGACAAGCATATTGGTATATGACGCAGGTACAGAGATTGGATTTGTACCAACTTCGTTCCAGGTTTTTCTAGAGCTATCATATTTCATAACGGTAACACCGTCTTCGATTTTACCTGAATAGGCAGCAATATACGAGAATGATACATACAGTTCGTTTTTATATATAAACAAAGATGTTCCATACGATTCTTCTTTACTAAAACCCGGCGTACCTATGGCTGTCCATGCAGCTATGCCGTCATATTTCATGACTGTTACCTTACCACCCTGGCTCCAGTCTTGGAATGATATGTATAAGTTATTATTTGAATCAAATTTAATTTGCGGGTTATCAACTGAGCTAGTTGTAAAACCTACGGGCCCTACATTAACCCATCGACGGCCATCAAATTTCATAACCACAGCTTTACCAGTTGCCTGGTCACGGTATGAAACATAAGGAGTATTTAGATTGTCAAAAGTAATATATGGGTACCACGCAGTACCATTTGAAAATCCAGGAACACCTACAGGTACCCACTTTGAAATTGAACCTTCATATTTCATAACTGTAATAGGGCTATTTAGTTTTGGATTGTTGTCGATGAAGGCAACATATGGTACGTCTTTTTTATCTAGAGCAAGACGGGTGTATTCGGCTCCATATGAAGAGAACCCCGCATTACCAATATTGACCCAACCCGCAGTACCACCCAGGTAGCGCATGACAGAGGCTTTACCTACATTGTTAGCATCTTTTCGTGAATAGTCACTATATGCAACATACGGTGTTCCATATGTATTAGCGGCTAATGATACCCAATCGGCCCGATCAGGTGTAAAACCAGCACGACCAACTCGTGACCAGCTATTTAAACCGTCATATTTTATAACAGTTGCTTTATCGTTTTCATCATTATCGCCAAAAGCTACGTATTTTGTATTATTAAAATCGCTAACTATGCTTACTATTTCATTGTTGCCTGTGGTTGAGCCGTTATTGCCGGCTGGTTTCCAAGAGCATGGCAATACATTTACAGTTGCAGTGTAAACTCTAGTTGAGCCGTCTTCGGCTGTAACGGTGTATTTTTGAGGATTTGTGAAATCTAAAGAATTCCCCGACCTTGGATTAACAGTTGCCTTGTCTGATATTGCAAGAACTGGAGCAAGTTTTGTTATATCAGTACGACAAGACACTTCGATTGTTATATTGTTGCTTGTTTGGTCAATATTAGCTACATTTATACCTATTGTTAATTTAGTTATTTCTTTCTTTGAAGAAGCAACTAGGTAATTCATAACATTTATACCATATGTTGAATTATCCCTAAAGGCAACATAAACTTTATCATGTGAATCTAGTGCAATATCTACAAAGTAAACACTGTCGTTTGAAAAACCAGCACTACCAACGCTCACCCATTTTGAACTTGAACTATCATATTTCATGACGGTTGCCTTGGTTCCAGCTGCGATATCTTGAAAGACTACATATGGCACATTGTTTGAATCTATTTTTAAAGAAATATCCTGCGCTCCTCCATTAGAAAAAGAACCGCCTCCAACCATAATCCATTTTGAGCCGTCATACTTCATTACAGTTATTTTATAACTAGTAGCAGAAAATGGCTCTTCTCTAAAAGCAACATATGGAACATCGTTACCGTCGATAGCAAAAGAAAGATCTAAAACCTGACCCCCGGGTGAAAAACCAGCACTACCAACGCTCACCCATTTTGAACTTGAACTATCATATTTCATGACGGTTGCTTTTCTATTATTAGCACCATCCTCAAAAGCAATATATGGCACCCCGCTAGAATCAGTAGCCAAAGATGTTTGTGTTACCGAAGAACTTGAAAAACCAGCACTACCAACGTTCACCCATTTTGAACTTGAACTATCATATTTCATGACGGTTGCTTTGGCGCTATTTGCCCAATCTTGAAAGGCTACATATGGAACGTTATTAGAATCTATAGCTAGTGACGTATAAGAAACCCTTCCTGGTGAAAACCCAGTATTGCCAACACTAACCCACCCTGAGCCATCATACTTCATTACCGTTGCCATGTGATTATTAGCATAGTCAACATAAGCAACATGTGGAACGTCGCTAGAATCAATAACGAATGAAGTGTTATCAATTTTTCCCGCTGAAAAACCAGCACTACCAACGTTCACCCATTTTGAACTTGAACTATCATATTTCATGACGGTTGCTTTGGCGCTATTTGCCCAATCTTGAAAAGCTACATATGGAACATCTTTAGAGTCTAAGTCTATAGATATAAATTGAGCGACACTTCCTGAAAAGTTTGAATTGCCTACACCTTGCCAACCAAATGCACCATGTGCAATCTTTGCACCCACAAATATTGTTAAAACAACCATCCACAAATTGGCTAAAAATTTTATTTTATTATGATTAACGATTTCTTTTAACATTTTATTTTTTTAATTAAATTAATAAACAAGGACTTATTGATATTTATTTATGGTAGGGTCAACTTTTTGGCTAATCTCTAATCTAACAGAATAATTTTTAGTTGTACCATTAGGGGCAGTTACTTTATATATTTGAGTTTTACTAAAATCTTTGGCCACACCCGAGGCAGGACTAATGACTGCGGCTTTTGAAAAAGTAATTATAGGTGTAATAGATTTTATATTTGTACCTTGTGGTAAAGTAAGTTTTATAGTTTTATTCTTCTCATCAATAGTTGCTAAATACTCTTTCGAGTCAGCTTGAACTTTAAAACTTGTAATAGATTTGGCATCTGGGTCGTTTGAAAGTCGCTCGACTCGCAGCTTTTTATCGTTGCCGTATTCAGCAAAAGCAATATATGGTATACCATTTTTATTTACAACAATAGATTCATAAGCTGCATCTGAGCTTATCCATTTTTCAGGAGGGTAGGCTGGGTGAATTACCTTCTCTTGACCTAAATCAACCCATTTTGAGCCCGTATACATTAACCCCACCAATCGGCCCGAGGTTGATATCTGCGCGTTTGGGGTTTTCTTGTACCGATATGCATGAGATACAAATAAGTTATTAGTAGGGCTTAATGCAACGTTAGCATTACTAAAAACATAGTCTGGTTTTGACGACATTATAAGGTCATCGCTAATTCGATTCTCTATCCAATAGTTCTCGACGCTGTTATATTTGAACACACCATGATACCGACGATATTCGCTTGAATTAATATTTTCTAAGTATGAAAATAAAACATACGGATCACCCTTTAAATCTATAGCAATTGAAGTAAACAATGTATTACTTGAGTGAAACCCAGGTTTCCCAACGTTAACCCAATTTGTACCATCATATTTCATAACGGTAATCTTTGAATCATTATCAGTATCAACAAATGCAACATAGGGTGTATTATTTAACCCAAGTGCAAATGATAATCTGTCAGCCCTCCAGTTCGAGAAAGCTTCCTTACCTACAGGATCCCATTTATTATTTTGCATGTCATATTTCATAACGGTAGCCTTGCCATAACGTGATTCATCTGAAAAGGCTACATACAAACTACCATCAGTACCTATTTGCAAATGAATGTTGTTCACTGCACCATTAGAAAAACCCTCATTGCCAGCATATACCCAATCATTACCGTTATATCTCATGACAGTTGCCTTGTCACCGTTAGCCCCGTCTTTGAATGCTACATAAGGTAAATTATATGAATCAATAATCATAGTTGTAAAATCTGCCCTACCTTTTGAAAAACCAGCAGTGCCTATATTTTTCCAAGTAGTGCCATCAAACATAGTTACAGTTGCCCTGTCTCCATTGGCTCCGTCTTTAAATGCAACATATGGGTAACCGTCCCTATCTAGCGCAATTGATGTATACGAAACTGCTCCAGTCGAAGGACTAGTAGCACCACCCCCTACTGTAACCCATGCATTTATTTCAGTCCCTTGAGGATCATAATAAAAAGGCGCAACCGTTGAAGGAATACTTGTTGGTGGCTTTTGTTTTAGGTTCACGGCCTGCACAGTATCAGCAGGTTTTACTATTGACGTAGTAGGTATATACAAAGTATCTATTGATGTTGTACCTAAATTTAAAATAACAGCCTCTTTGACAATTTTCATCAAGTTGCCAGAAATTTGAAGGCTTTCATTAAATATAAAATCAGTTTGAAAATCAGTAGCCCCATACGAGGTCAGTTTTACACCCCGTGTTTTACCAAACTCATTACTACCATTGATACTAGGAGAAATATTTGAAACTTTTACAGTAAGGGTTTTAGTGCTGCCACCCAAAACCGCGATAGATAAACCCGAAAAAGTAACCTTTTTATCAATATTAGCCGAGGATACCTTGTTTCCATCTACATAAAGGCTTAGTATTTCCCCGGAAGCTTTATTTACAGTTGAAGTCCCGATTAAATCAAGTGTAATAAAGTTTATTTTAGCAGGATCATTAAAAGTAAAGTCAAACGAAGCAAGCTCTACATTACTTGCACCCTGCTTAACGCTTGTTGCAGGTTTTGTAGTAGAACTTAGTTTTACTGTCGGATACGTAACAGCTTTTTTTGCGGCCGCACCAGTGTTGGTTGTTTTTAAAACCGTAGAGGGCATAGTTACAGGATTAGTAATACCAATAGATGTTGTATTTACCGTATCAAAAGTCATACCACTCGAGGCGCCCGAGAAAGAGGCTGAATATGTTTGAGCTAAGGCATTATCAACAAAACTAAATTTACTAGCTATGTCAGTATAGTACGGCATGGCGAATACGAATAAGGTAAACATAGTTGATGCAAGTAATGCGTCGACAGACTTGTGGGTCATAGATTTTTTATTTTTAAAATAATTAGCTTTTAATAATTAAATGAAAAAGAAGCAAAGGCCTACTTTGATTTTATTAATTAATTTATAGAGTAATTTTAGAGAAAAATAAAAACAGGCTTTCGCCTCCTTGTTTTTATTATATAACTAATCTTGTTTGTTTACAATCGTTTTGGGGATAACTAAAAATTTAAATAAATAAATCCATACAAATAAAGCGCAATTAATACAGTTGGTGCTACAAAAATACTTGTAATCAAAAACCTCTTAGTGATTTTGTACTCATTTTCATTTTTCGAACGAAGCACTGAAACAGCAAAGGTAGATACAATAATAGCCGTAAATGTAACTATAAAAATATGTGGTAAAATAAGTATCCAAAAAAATTCATTAAGAAAGGATTTAAAATAAAGCAAAAAATAAAGCAAGCATGCTACAGATATAAAAATTGTTACATACGCCAAACCAACAATTATGCCAGATTTTTTAAAGCTATTTTTATTTGTTTGCGTAAAATAAGGCATGTGTTCGGGGTTTATTTCCATAAACATATTGTAGCACCTGATTAAATTAGAACAAACAAAAAACCAATTTCATGAAGAACTCCTGCCACAATGGTACCCATTGATTATTAGTTAGTAAATAATAAAGGTATAGACAAAAAGACGGTCAGCATTAAAGCGGCAATCATTAAACACAATTTAGAAACTATATAAACTCTTTTATCTTGTGAAAATATAATAACCGCTGAAGAGATAGCGCCCGCAGTAATACTTATAAGAAGTGTAAATAAATGCCAAGAAAAAATTTGCTTAAGCCCAACCCATGCAGACAAAAACAAACCAACCAGGAACATAAAAGACAGTAGGAGGGCAGAGGCTATAAGTGTAAGATATGCCAAAAAAATAATTAGTTTTGATTTCTTAAAACCTTCTTTAGCTGGCGACTGATCAGGTTGTTGGTTTATAGTTTTTGGTTCCATAATATTTTAATTAGTCAAACAAGACTCCATTATTCATAAATAATAGTGCAATTGTACTAAAAAAACAAACTATAGAAAAAATAAACATAGCAACTTTTGCAAATCTGTACACATTCTGTTTTTTTGTAAAAATCGTGATAATCGCTGAAACAATTCCAATAATCGTTATAAAGCTATAGGGCTGATTAAATACACCAATAGGTCTAAAAATTAAGGGTACAACAAAGTTCGGTACACCAAAAACTACCAATGCAGTTATCGTAAAATATGCCCAATAAATTACTAATTTATTTTTTTGAAAACCTAAACCCTGCAGGACAGAGTCTTGTCCATTCGTGGCTAACATTTCATTCGTGACCAAGTCACTATCTTCATATATTGCTTTACCTCTAAGTCTTTTAAGGGTTGCCAAAAAACTGCCAACCACGGCCACATGAAACATTGGAATAATTAATGGACCACCGTATACAATACCAAAAGTAAGACCACTAAATACAGCCTCTTGAACCAATGGAAAAGCCCAACCAATAATAACCGAGATAAATAAAAATATAGCCAAAGTGCTGTAAATTTTATTTCTTTTAAACTTTAAAAAAACACCTAAAAGAATAATTGCTATTGAGTTTGTAAAAAAATAGATGACCGTATTTAAGTGTGCGCCCGAAACCTCATAAAGCGATTTAAAGTCTAAATACCCTCCACGACCCATAGGGTTTGGTTGTGCAAAATAAGCAATAGTTAACCAAAAACTTAAAACACCCGTGATGATTAAAAAATTCGCCCACTTATTTCGTTTTTTATTTAGTATAATTTCCATACCTATATTATAACACTCGTCAAAGTTGATACAAACAAAAAACACCCCCGATCGTAGCGAGGGTGTTTTTTGTTTTTTACTATTAGCGCTTCTTGCCAACTTTGCGGCGAGAAACAACTAGGTAGTTTGAGTACTTCTTTGGAGTTCGTGTTCGACGACCGCCAGTTACCTTACCGGTAAATGTTTTTGGTCTTCGTGTACCACGACCTTGTGCACCTTCACCACCACCATATGGGTGATCAACTGGGTTCATGGCTGAACCACGCACTGTAGGGCGAATACCCTTCCATCGACTAG
Source organism: Minisyncoccota bacterium (assembly GCA_017992305.1). Taxonomy (GTDB): domain Bacteria; phylum Patescibacteriota; class Minisyncoccia; order Phycocordibacterales; family UBA9973; genus MFUC01. Next base: position 5,175 of record JAGOOX010000016.1, on the reverse strand, counting down.
CACCTGCTTTACCATACTTACGTAATTTGTTTTCAGGGTTTGAAACTTCACCAATTGTTGCAAAACATTTTTCAGGCACTTTGCGCACTTCACTTGAAGGCATTTTAAGCAATGTGTACCCTTGGTCATTCGCAATAACTTGAGCATAGTTACCAGCTGAACGTATCAGTTTGGCACCACCTAGTGGTTTAATTTCAACGTTGTAAACGAATGTACCAACTGGAATGTTTTTTAACATTATACGGTTACCCGCATTAATTGGAGCATCTTCTGAAACAATGAATTTGTCACCTACTTTGGCGTTTTTAGGAGCCAAAATGTAACGTCGTTCGCCATCATTGTACACTACTAGTGCAATGAAGCCTGAACGGTTTGGGTCATATTCAACAGTTTCAATTTTCGCTGGAATATCGATTTTATTATATTTAAAATCAATTTCGCGATATAGGCGCTTGTTACCGCCGCCCTTGTGGCGTACAGTAATGCGACCTTGGCTGTTACGGCCCATAGAACGCTTGAAACCTGTAGTTAGGGCCTTGTTAGGCTTTGACGCAGTCAAGTATTCTTTGTAGTTCACGGTTTGCATGTTTCGACGTGAAGGTGTTGTTGGTTTATATTTTTTCATATATGTATATCTTTAAAATATTAAGCCAGTGGAAGTGTGTCACCCTTTTTAACTGTGATGACAGCTTTTTTACCACCTTTTTTAACGCCGAATCGACCGCGAACAAAAACTCCTCGGGGTGCAATTGCTATGATGTTTACATCAAGCACTGTTATGCCGTAAAGTTTTTTAATTTCTTTTTTGATTTCGTTTTTGTTTGTACCAACAGCAACATTAAATGTGTATTTGTTAGTTTCAGCCAGAGTTGTCGATTTTTCAGTAATACGAGGGCTGGTTAGAATCATACTTGATTTAACTGCGCCTTCTTCTACTTTCTTTGTTTTTTCTGCTTTAGCCATATTATTTATTTGCATTCTTAGACTCAAAGAACTTTATCGCTTCTTCGGGTGTAGTAATAATTAGGTAACGAGCAGAAAGTGCATCGACAACACTCATGTCTTCAACCTTTGAAACCACAACTGATGGAATGTTTGAAAAACTTTTTTCAACAACCTGGCTGCGGCCTTTGATTGAAATCAAGGCTGTATTTTTACGTTTAGTTGCTAGACGATCAAAACCTTGGATTTTTGACAAACCAACTAGCATGTCAGATGCGTCTTTAGTTTTGATATTTGCTTGCTCTAAACTATCAACAAAAATTATTTCGCCATCACGTAGTTTTTGTGAAAGCACTGTGAACAATGCTTTTGTACGCATTTTGCGATTAATTTTTTGTGAGTAATCTTTTTCTGAAAGTGGACCATGTGTAACACCACCGTGACGCCAAATAGGTGAACGAGTCGAACCCACTCGGGCGCGGCCTGTACCTTTTTGTCGCCATGGCTTTTTACCACCACCTGAAACCTCACCACGGCCTTTTGTATGCGCAACGCTATCGCGCGCATTAGCCTGCATAGCTATTGCTACTTGGTGAACTAGGTCGCCGTTCCATGGAAGGTCAAAGATCTCAGTAGGTAGATTAAGGCTACCTGCCTTAACTCCCTTGTTTGAATATATTATTGTTTCCATAAAATTATGCGACGATTTCTAGTAATGTGCCTGGTCGACCTGGAATTGCACCCTTGATAACAAAAGTATTAGTTTTATTATCAATTGCAAGAATTTCTAGATTTTTAACTGTGATACGATCCCCTCCCATGCGTCCTGCCATGCGCATACCTTTTGGTACGCGTGCGCGCAAGCCTCCACCGATTGAACCGGGTTCACGTTCAGAGTGCTTTTGACCGTGTGAACGGCGTCCACCCTCGAAACCATGGCGTTTTACAACACCTTGGAAACCTTTACCTTTTGAAACACCTGAAACAACAATTTTGTCTCCGGCCGAGAAGTTCTCGACAGTTATAGTGTCACCAATGTTTAGGTCTGGATTTTCATCTAAACGAAATTCTTTTAAAGTGCGAAATGTTGTGCCTTTAGTGTGGCCTAGTACTGATTTTGAGATATTCTTTTCGTTTCTGTTTCCAAAACCGTATTGAATAGCATTGTATCCATCAGCATCTGTAGTTTTTATTTGGGTGACAGTAATAGGACCAGCGTTGACGATTGTGGCCGGGTAAACCCGTCCGTCTTCGGCAAAGTACTGAGTCATTTCACCCTTCGTACCGAGAATAAATTTCATAAATTAGTGGTTTGCACTTCAGGCTAAAAATATAAAACTCTTAGTCTTTATTGCAAACATAATTACCTTATAATGTATCGATTTTTTTGGATTGTCTGAATTAAAGCATTTTAACATCAATATCAACACCTGTAGGCAAATTCATATTGGTCAATGCCTCTATGGTTTTTTGATTTGGGTTTAGTATATCGATCATTCGTTTGTGTGTACGCATTTCGAATTGTTCACGTGCATTTTTGTAAATGAACGGCGAACGGTTAACTGTGTACTTTTTAATTTCAGTTGGCAAAGGAATTGGGCCTACAACTTGCGCATCATAGCGTAGTGCAGTATCAACTATTTGTCGTACTGAATTATCAAGTACACGGTTTTCGTATGCGCGTACGCGAATGCGTAATCGTGCTACTTCTTCAGTTTTTTGTGTACGTGCTGTCATAAATTTGAAGAACTATTAGTAATTGCTAAGCCGAAACTTAAGCAACGATCTTTGTTACCACACCTGCACCAACTGTTCGGCCACCTTCGCGGATAGCGAAACGTTGTTGGTCTTCTAAGGCGATTGGAGTGATCAATTTAACGTTTAGTTTAACTGTGTCACCTGGCATAACCATTTCAGTACCTGCATTCAATGTAACATCACCTGTAACGTCAGTTGTTCGGATGTAGAATTGAGGCTTGTAACCTGAGAAGAATGGAGTTGCACGGCCACCTTCCTCTTTCTTCAAAATGTAAACTTCGCATTCGAATTGTGCGTGAGGTGTAACTGAGCCAATAGCTGCCAAAACTTGACCACGTGTCAAATCTTCTTTTTTAACACCGCGTAGTAGAATACCAGCGTTGTCTCCAGCCATACCTTCTTGCAATTGTTTGTTGAACATTTCAACACCAGTAACAGTTGTTTTGATTGTGTCTTTTAGACCAACGATTTCAACTTCTTGACCAACCTTGATAATACCGCGTTCGATTTTACCTGTACAAACAGTACCACGACCTTCGATAGAGAAAATATCTTCGATAGGCATGATAAATGGCTTGTCAGTTTCACGAACTGGATCAGGGAAGAATGTGTCCATAGCATTAACCAATTCAAGGATCTTTTGAGCGTATGGATCGCTGTTGTCAGCTGATTCTAATGCTTTTAGACCTGAACCACGAATGATAGGAGTGTTTGCACCGTCAAAGCCGTATTTTGTTAATAGGTCGCGAACTTCTTCTTCAACCAACATTAACATTTCTTCGTCTTCAACCATGTCGCATTTGTTTAGGAACACAACGATTTGTGGCACACCAACTTGTTTTGCAAGCACGATGTGTTCACGAGTTTGTGGCATAGGACCATCAGTCGCAGCCACTACGATTACAGCTCCGTCCATTTGAGCGGCACCAGTAATCATGTTTTTAATGTAGTCAGCGTGACCTGGCGCATCAATGTGAGCGTAGTGACGCTTTGGAGTCTCGTATTCTGAGTGAGATAGGTTAATAGTGATACCACGTGCCTTCTCCTCAGGCGCTTTATCAATATCATCCATACCCTTAACTTGAGCTGTGTAACCATTGCCTTCACGTGATAAGACGCGAAGAATTGCCGCGGTAAGAGTAGTTTTACCGTGGTCAACGTGACCGATTGTACCCACGTTTACGTGTGGTTTTAAACGACTAAATTCTGCCATATATGTTTTAGTGGTTTTTGACCCCCTTCAACACTTACGCCGGCAATTTGAAGGTGCCAAAAACATAAAAAATTAATAAATTTACGCGCGTAAGCGATAGAGCCATATTAACAGAAATCCCTAGAAAGTCAAAGGCTTTAGGGTCCTGTGGGAAGTGTTAGCAAAGCCCACCCCTTTAGCCATTTTGGCCAAGGTCGAACCTTGGCCATTTTTAGGCCGGTTTGGGGGTATTTTAGAGATTTTGGCGGGTTTTTTGCATACAAAAAACCCGCCTTACCTGATAATTTCAGGGGGCGGGGTTTATTAAGAGTTATTTAAGGGAGTCTTGGGGAATATAAAACCTTCGTATTGAAGCAGTTTTTGGATCGACAACCTTGACTAGTTTGGCCATAACTGAACCTTTTGGTAAGGGCTTGGTGTCAATGCGCACCTCTTTGGTTTGAGTACCGGCTTTGATTTTGTCTATTTGTTGTTCAATAGACTTGATCTCCCACTCATGACCATGAGAAAAAGTTTTAATACTACTACCCTTTTTGGGTTTAATTTTTAATTTGATTCCGGCCAGTTCATGTTTTAACAGACCAAGTTTTTCGCGCGCTTCGCCTTTTAGTAAAGGCGCATTCTGGTGAACCTTTTTAGCCCACCAGGTTATAGAAAAAACATTGTCAACATTAGTTGGTACAAGGTAAGGGTTTGAATCAAAATCTCTTTCCCAAGAGTTGTGGTATTCAAAAGACTCTTGAAAGCCGCGCTTTTCAGAAGCAATACGTACCAGTGAACCCTGTCCAAAGAAATATTGATCATTCTTTTTCAGGCGAACATACTCAGACTTGTTTTTGTCAGCCGCAACCTCCTCAAAAACCTCGCCACAACCCAGGCTTCGATTTAAAACCAAGGGCGTGTTTTCTTCAAGCAAAGGTAGCATAGCCTTTTTATGACTTTCCAGGTTTTGATCAATTTTATTGATTTTAGTTGGCAAAAATGTTTGCCCACAGCCACCGCAAAAATAAACTATCACTATTTCTGTTTCTGCATAACCACCAGGACCTGAACCACCAATACGCCCATTACTAACCCATCGAATAATTTTTCTCTCTATCTTTTCAAAAATATTATGCTGTTTACAGCTTGTACATAATTTACCAGTATCTAGTGACACTGAATTTTCTAATCCTTTTTCCATTTTTATTCTATTTTTAAGTGAAATACATTTAACTACCAAAACCTTACCATACCCACAAAACTATTGCAAAAACAAATAA
>JAGOOX010000047.1 GCA_017992305.1 Minisyncoccota bacterium | reverse complement strand
ATTGAAAGTTGGCACGATATAGTATGGCAATGTCATCGGGTTTCACACCCTTATCCATTAGGGCAATGCATTCCATCACGCAAAATTCGGCTTCACGTTTTTCATCGGTTAATGTTGCCACCTTTATACTATCACCGCCTTCGTTTGATGTACGCAATGTTTTGTCTTGTCGTAATTTATTATTTTCAATAACTGCGTTTGCGGCATCAATAATATTTTTAGTCGAGCGATAGTTTTGTTCAAGCCTAATAACGCGCGCGTTTGGGTAGTCTTCTTCAAATCTTAAAATGTTTTCAATGCGTGCACCGCGCCATGTATAAATTGTTTGGTCACTGTCGCCCACTACACATAAATTTTTGTGTTTGTCGGCCAACATATCAATTAATGAATATTGAATTTTGTTTGTGTCTTGGTATTCGTCAACGTGAATGTAGGTGTACAGGTTTTGAAATTTTTCTAGTACGCTTTTGTTTTCGCGAAACATGCGCACTGTTTCGATTAGTAAATCATCAAAGTCAAAAGTGTTACGTTCAATACATAATTTTTCGTAACGCTCCCAAATGTTTACTAATTGGTTTTCAAAAGCACTACTAACATTACCGCGCAGGTCTTGCCAGTTGCGGTTGTCGTTTTTCTCGCGTGAGATTATAGATTTAATTTTGCGAGGCTCCCATTGTTTGGCCTCTAACCCAAAGCCTTCGATAATTTCTTTTAACAACCCCTTGGCGTCGTCTTCGTCCATTATGGTAAAAGTTTTGCTACGTCCAACCAGTGGTGCGTATTCACGCAAAATTTTTACACAAAACGAGTGAAACGTTGCAATCATTGGCACACTGGTAATATTTGCAGGTAACAAATCCATGGCACGATGGCGCATTTCAGCGGCCGCCTTGTTAGTAAAAGTTATAGCTAAAATATTTTTAGGTTCGACATTTATACCGCTACCTGCGCGCATGCCTTCGTCAATTATGTGGGCAATACGGTATGTAATAGTTTTTGTTTTACCTGCACCAGCACCCGCAATAATTAAAAGTGCTCCATCAATAGTTTTGACAGCTTCTTGTTGCGCCTCGTTTAACCCTGAAATATCAATCATTAAACCATCTTAACATATTTGTTTGAAAATTTATTTTTGTGGTTTTTGTGTACAAATAAAAATGAGCAAGGTTCGACCTTGTTCATTTTTAAATTATTTTTAGTTATTATTTATTAAACTCAACTTCTGTCATTTTGTGTTTAAGTTCTTGTTTTTTAACTTCGCGTTTTTCTTTGTTTGATGCAAGGTTTTCTTTTAAGCTTTTATACATAAGGCCCACGGTTCCGGTGCTCAAAAGTCCAATTATTGCAGGCAGAACATAGTCAGCGTCTTGGACTTCGTTAAGTTCTATTTTTTTCATCAATTCACCTAGTCCTGTCAAACCAATTTTATCAATCATTGTGTCACCCAATACTTCAAGCATTAATGCCAAACCTGAGAAAAACAAAGAAAGTTTACCCAAGTCTTTTGATTTTTCCAAATGTGTTTCTGATTTGTTTTCATGCAAATCAATAATCGCCTGACCTTCTGGTTTTGCCTGTTGATTTCCGCCCTCTTGGTGAAGAACTGCTATTTTTTCTTGATATAAACCCCTTTTCCAGTAATACTTATGACCCTCCATCTTTCTTTTAAATTCTTCTGGGCCACCGTACGCGTCAATTTCCCTGGCTAATTCTTCAACTGAGGTTTTAAGTTTAGCCGCCTCTTGTTCAATTTGTGCATCAAATTCTTCTTGGGTTATTTCGGGTGTTTGTGGTGCTTCGGGTACTGACTCTTCGTTATTTAAATTATCAAAATTAAATTTCATATATGTTTATTATTTAAAATTATTCAGCGACTGTGTTGTTTTCAGTATTTGTATCAGACGTCATTACTTCTTTTACAAATTCGCGCATTTGTTCGACCCCTTCGTTTAAATATTTCAATAACGCTAATTCTTCTTCTTGGGTTGAGTTGCCGTCTTTAACTTTTTGAGCTAATTCTTTAACTTCGTCAATTGTCATTATGTTTAAAGTTTACTATTAATACCTTAATAGTACCCCCCCGTATACCCTGTGTCAAATTAAAAAATCCCCGTTCACACTATTGTTGTGCAAACGGGGATTGTGCGTGGCGTAACTATTTTTAGGGGTTAGGTATTGGCCTAAGTCTGAATATTAATTCGCTATCGTTATAAAAATATGGTTCCTTTATTTTATCACCATATTGATACGGGCAAACATCTAAAATTTTATAACCTTTTTTGTTACACGTACTGATGCCGGTCAGTAACCTAAATATTTTAGATTGGCCGTCGATATCAGTAATTGGGTTCATAATAAAAGTTTTCCAATCGTAGCATTTGTTGCGGCTTTTTTTATAGTTCAGTCGCAATAGTGGTGCTGCCTCGGCTGGACACATTTCAACAATGTAGTCTTGGCCCCGTATGGTAACCCTTTGCCCAATAATAGTTTGCACTATTTGAGTTTGAGTTATTTCACCATCGGTTGTAAACCCTAATTTTTCTGGATTTGTTAAACCTAAGATGCAGGTCTCCTGCATGCTAGAAATTGTAAATCCAGACTGGTCCATTAATGTGGCAGGGGTTCGATCCCCAAAATTTGTAAACTGACAAGAATCTTTTACTAAAGACTCTTTCAGGTTTGTGGTGGTGTTCTGGCCTAACTTTACAGTTGCCAGTATTTCAAAACTTTGCCCTAAAGTAGGGCCGGCCAACATTGTGGCTACGAGTAATAGGAATATGATTTTTTTCATGTTAAATAACGTTTACATGTATATTATAGCACCATTGGTTGTAAATGTCAATAGCATAAAACCCTTTAAAATAAGCCTATTTTGGGTGTTTTTAGTAGACAATAACATATAAACACCTGTCTATTGTTTAAAATAATCAATTTGGTACGATTATAGTATTAATCAGTTTCGGCCTGTAAAACCGCCACCAAGCCTTATTTTACAAGCCCAAACTGGTTATCCTTATGGAAACACAACAACAAACACCTGATTTAACGGGTAAATCGGGTAAAAAAGCAAATAAAGATCCTTTTTGGTCAGCTCAAGCTTTGGCTATGGCTGTATTTTACTTGCTATATGCCCAAACTGTTCATGCGGGTATATTAGATCTTTTTAGTAAAAAAGCTCAGGCCCAAAATAAAAATCAGGATCGTGGTGTAGAGATTACTTCGTCTCGCCTGCCAGTTATGTCAGCCCTTGCCTATGATGCCAACCTTACTAAAAATGCCTATGATGATGTGGTTAACGTTTCTGACGACGAAGCCTTGACTACTTTTGTAGGCCCCGAAGGTACGGTACTAGATACTGATGGTGATTATATTCCTGAAACTGATACTATTTCGGTTCATACAGTTAAAAAGGGTGACACATTGCAAAGCGTTGCCAAAGATTTTGGAGTATCAGTTAATACTATTATGTGGGCTA
>JAGOOX010000046.1 GCA_017992305.1 Minisyncoccota bacterium | reverse complement strand
GTTTATGTAGCCGAAGACCCGTTAACCGCAGTTGCCCGGGGCACCGGTATTGCGGTCGAGGATGTTGATTTTTATAAAGAACTTTTAATGGTGCCTCAATATGATCGACCTGTATAAACATAAACAAACCCGATCGGCTAAAAAAATTTTTATAGTAATTGTTTCGTTACTATCGGCTATTTTAGTATTCTTTTTAATATTTTTTAGACTAAATGAAAGCTCGTTGAATGAGTCTATTTGGCGTGTTGGTTTAAAGGGGCGGTCTGTACCAAAAGTTTTTGCTGGTTATTTAAAGTCAAAAAATAAATTACAAAATGAAAATGTAGAACTACGTAACAAGCTTGATGAAGCTAATTTACAAATATTAAGCACAACCATATATAAAGACGAAAATAAAAAATTAAAAGAAATACTAGGTCGCAAAGAACATGTAAATATGGTTTTGGCCGAAATTCTTTCAAAGCCAAACAAGTCACCTTATGATATTATCGTTATTGATGTGGGTAATGTTGACGGTATTGTTGTTGGGCAAATGGTTGTAGCCAAAGGTTCTGTACCAATTGGTGAAATTGTCGAAGTTGGCAAAAAAAATTCAAAAGCTAAATTATATTCAACACCTGGTACTATAACCGAGGCATTGTTTGAGGGCAGTCAAATAGATTTAGACTTAAAAGGTACTGGTTCGGGCGGGTTTGAAATTACTATACCCAAAGACGTCGAAGTTCATGTAGGTCAAGCGATTTTGAGCAAGCAAATCTATTCTCGCATTATTGGACTAGTTAGTGGTGTTGTTTCAACCGAACATGATTCGTATAAAAAAGTTTTAGCTAAAAGCCCAATAAATATTCAAGAGCTTTCATGGGTTCAGGTTGTTACTGATTAAATAAAATGTTTAAATTTGAAATTATTAAAAAACTTAATGAGCCAAATGGAACCGCTCGTGCCGGTGTAATTACCACGCCTCATGGTCAAATCCAAACGCCCGCTTTTGTAACTGTGGGTACCAAGGCGACCGTCAAATCTGTAACACCCGAACAGGTAGCCGATGCTGGCGTACAAGTTGTGCTGGCTAATACCTATCATTTGTATTTACAGCCAGGTGATGAATTAGTGCGCGATGCTGGTGGCATGGGTCGCTTCATGAATTGGCACGGTCCAACCATGACCGACAGTGGTGGGTTTCAGGTGTTTTCATTAGGGGTTGCTTATGGCAAGGAAATTTCAAAGGTGACTACGATTACTGACCCTAATTTTATGATACCCGAACGCTCAATTGGTAGTGACGAACCATTGGCCAAGGTGGGTAACGATGGCGTTTCATTTAAATCGCACCTTGACGGCACGATGCATTATATTACACCCGAAAAATCAATTGAAATTCAGCACAACCTAGGTGCCGACATTATTTTTGCATTCGACGAATGCACATCACCAACCGAAGATTTTAAATATCAAAGCGAGGCATTAGATCGCACACATGCTTGGGCTAAACGTAGCTTAGACTTTCATAAATCAAAAAATACAAACCAAGCTTTGTTTGGTGTTGTACAAGGTGGTCGCGACGAAGAGCTTCGCAAAAAATCGGCACAAGTTTTAGCCGAAATGCAAACTGAAAATAGTGAAGGGTTCGATGGCTTTGGTATTGGCGGTAGCTTTGCCAAAGAAGACATGCAAACTGCAGTTAAATGGGTTAACGAAATTTTACCCGAAGAAAAGCCAAGACATCTATTGGGTATTGGCGAACCCGAGGATTTGTTTATGGGGGTGGAGAATGGGGTAGACCTGTTTGATTGCGTGGGCCCAACTCGTATTGCGCGCAACGGTACTGTGTTTACAAAACATGGCAAATTAAATTTAATGAATGCAAAATTTGTAACCCTGTTTGAACCAATCGAAACTGATTGTAAATGTTACACTTGCGCAAATTATACCTGTGCCTATTTATCACACCTATTTCGCGCCAAAGAAATGCAGGCCGCCACATTGGCAACCATCCATAACCTATACTTCATAACCAAACTTGTAGCCGACATGCGCCAATCAATTATTGATGGTAATTTTTCCGAATTCAAACAAGGCTTCCTAAAAAGCTATATAAAATAAGTCTGAAAATACTTGACTTTTAGGTATATTATGTGCTATAATATAGGAGGTAAAATGAACCATAAAAAATGAAGAAAGTAATTATATTAATCGCCATGTTTTTCGCGCTTTCAAGCGCCAGTGCTCAAAATTCAACCAAATGGTATGTCACTAAGTGTGATTACTTAAGTGACGTGTCGGTTAACGAGTCCAATCAGTTAGTTCTCGAAATAACCCAAGGTTCAGATGTTGAAATGTTTGATAAATTGGACACATCAAATGTTCCAAAAGAGTTAAAAATCTTTTGGATAATTCCTGTTTCAAACACTTGCATGGCTAAGAAAAATCAGGGTCTGTATCAGATACAAAGAATTTATCGTAATAAAGATAAAATCTATGTTGTCGTTACTGGCCAGGCTTATCCTGGTACTAATGCAGAATCACACAGTGTTAGGTTTCTTGAAAGAGGGACTTAAAATCTTTTGAATAAAGCATCCGCTTCGGTGGGTGCTTTTTTTATTTACCAAAACAAAAGGGCTTCTTGTAAACAAGAAGCCCTTGGCCAGGAGTTTGTGTGCTAGTCATAGTGACTGGTTTGGGTTCCCAACCCTGCAAGTTCAAGCATGGCTTGATACTAGCTAGGGTTCTTTTATGTTCCTGGGCCGTTTGGGCATCTTATCATAAATTGATTTTATGGTATAGTGCTATATATCATGTCTGAAAAAGTTTTTCATTTAAAGGGTAACTATAAACCAGCCGGGGACCAGCCGGTGGCTATTTCGCAATTGGTCAAAGGTTTAAAGGCTGGCATGCATAAACAAACACTATTGGGCGCAACGGGTACTGGTAAAACTTTTACGGTGGCAAATATTATAAACGAAATGCAAAAGCCGGCATTGGTTATTGCGCACAACAAAACATTGGCCGCGCAATTGGCCCAAGAGTTTAGGCAATTTTTCCCTGATGCGGCGGTGCATTATTTTGTTTCGTATTATGACTACTACCAGCCCGAGGCTTATATGCCAACGACTGATACCTATATTGAAAAAGACGCACAAATTAACAAAGAGATTGATCGACTTCGTCATGCAACAACCCAGGCACTATTAACTCGCAAAGACGTTATTATTGTGGCTTCAGTTTCGTGTATATATGGTTTGGGGTCACCCGAAGATTACGAGAAAGAAAATTTTCATATTAAGGTGGGTGATGTAATGGGTCGCAATGATGTACTAAAACGATTGGTGCATATGCGTTTTGAACGTACGCCGGCTGATTTAACACCGGGCACATTTCGCAGTATTGGTAATAGGGTAGACATTATGCCCGTGTCTGAAACAATGCAATACCAAATTGAAATACTAGGTGGTGCAATTACACGTATTACAAAAATCGATCCA
>JAGOOX010000001.1 GCA_017992305.1 Minisyncoccota bacterium | reverse complement strand
CAGGTGATAGTGCACCGGTTGCATCAGTACCAAGTGCAATGAATGTTGTAGTGTCACCTCCAGCATCGGCAAATGTGACGGTGCCGGCGTTGCCTGTAACGCTTGTTTGGTCTCCTGTGTTGGTGCCACTTGAAGAACCAGAGAAGTTAGACGCTGAAATGGTACCTGAGAAAGTAAGGGCACCTGATGAATGAGTTGCAGTAAAGTTTCCATTATTAAAATTTATAACTGCACCATTACCCAAGAATAGGTCAGACCAACCAATTGTTGCAGATCCAAGAGCATCTGTATTATCAGTGTCAGAAATAAGTGATGTATTAATTGCAACTCCGGCCAAATTATCAAGTGCAGTTGTTGCGCCGCCTCCACCTCCTGAAACATCAGTAGAACAATCCCAAGTATCAGTTGTTTCATTCCATTTTAATATTTGAGTATCACTACAGCCTTGTATTAAAGCAAGGCCAGTTGATAGAACTTCCATACCAGAACCACTTGATGTAGTTGATGACAAGGCGTTAGCACTTGGGGCAACTGTTAAAGTAATGTCGTCAGCATTTGCGACTATCGCACCGTTGCCTGAAACAACAGCAAGTGTTGGCGTAGAGCCTTCGCTTGCAACTGTACCGGTTAAACCAGTACCCGCAGTAATGCTTGCAACATAGTTGCCTGTAGTATTTGTGCCAAGTGCAATTAAATCAGCAAGTGTTGTTGCACCAGTACCACCATTGGCAACTGGTAGCGTGCCAGTAACACCAGTAGTTAGTGGTAAACCAGTTGCATTTGTAAGTGTTACAACTGACGGTGTACCCAAATTAGGTGTTGTAAAAACAGGCGAAGTTGCCAAAGCAATAACAGTACCACTACCAGTAGTCGTCATTTCACCTAATACGCCAGCATTATTATATAAAATATTACCGCCAGTACCACTTGTAATTGCTGTAGTACCAACAGTTAAACCTGATGCAACAGTAGCCCAAGTTGGATTGGCGCTAGTACCTTGAGTTTTTAGAAATTGACCTGAAGTTCCAGCACCCAATCGTACCCAGTCAGTACCATCGTAATACATAATGTCACCTTGGGCATCAGAGCCTAATGCAATATCTGTGCCATCAACTGAATTGTTTGCAACCGTAGCAACCCCCGCATTTGAAAATGTAACATCACCTGACGGTGTAACAGCTGTTGCTACATTTGAACCATTACCAATTAAAATTGTACCGTCAGCTAGTGTCGAGCTTAAGCTATCAGTAATTCCATAACCTGAAAGTGTTGTTGGAGTACTTGTAAGTTTTGACCAATTAATAGAATTGATTGCAATACTGTTACCACCATCATTGTATGTAAATTCACTAGTTAATGCACCACCAACCGCGTCTTGGGCGTCTTCGTTTGTGTATTGAGTAATAGTTGAAGTTAGTGCGCCACCAGCAAGTGACAAACCTGTACCAACTGTAATTTCTTGCGCATCACCTGATGAACCTGCACTACGACCAATCAAACGAGCATCGGTAATATTTTGAATTTTTGCAAAGGTTACCGCATCATCGGCAATATCTAGCGTAACCCCTGCATTCTCAGAACCTGAACCAGTAACTGTAATTCGTCCAGATCCAGCATCAGCGATTGTCGCTACGTAATTACCTGTTGTATCAGTACCTAATGCCACAGCATCGGCACCAATTGTTGCTGTAATACCTGTTGCACCTGAGCCTGTTACATCTCCAGAAAGAGTGATTGTTTGGTTACCTGTTAAAAATGTACCCGATGAAACTTTTTCAATAACGCCACTTGTTGTATTACGAGTTAAAATTTCATAACCACCCGCACTTGCTGTTGGTGATGTTGTTAAAGTGATTGTTGTATCAAAAGTTGGCGCAGTTGCAAAAACCAAACCACCACTACCGGTTTCATTAGTTATGACACCTGCTAGTTGTGCCGATGTAGTTGCCGAAAATTGCGAAAGAGGATTAGCAATTAATGCATCACCACCTCCACCAATCGTTGTCCAGCTCAAAGCACCTGTTCCATCTGTTTGTAAAAATTGATTCGGCGCACCATCGTCAACTGGCAAAGTTAAAGTATAAGAACCAGTGCTGACACCTGATTGAATTGTAGCAGTATTACTGTTTGTAGAGTTTTTAAAATTAATTGCACCAGTAACACTTGATGCAGTACCCAATGTTAAACCACCAGCATTTACGGCACCAGCTAGATCTAGATTACCTGAATTTAAAACAGGAATATTTGAACCAGTTGGATTTTGTGATGGTGCAAACCCACCAACAGTGTTTGAGTTTAACGCATATGGCGCAGCGCTAATACGTTGGTACGGGGTTAGGCTTTCAAAAGTAACACCCGCGCAAGAACCTGCTACTTGTGCCGCAACATCGATATGTAGATAAACGGTGTCAGTTGAGTTGAAGTCAAAATCAAGTAAATCACCACCAGCTGAAACATCACCAACACGGGCGTTCATAACACCGTTTTTAACGTTGATTGTCATTGTTGACGGTGTTGCAAAACCACTTGGCCACAATTGGTTTGGGTTTGCGCTACCAGCTGAAGCTACATCCCACAAAGAAAAACGAAAACAGTAGTTTGTACCCGATGAACCACCCAGTAAATTACCTGACGTATCTAGTAGGCGGCCCTGATGGTGGATCATTTTTGGCGAACCAGTCGCCGAATAAATAGATTGAACCGGAGGCAAAACAAGCCCAATAACAACTATAAAAAACAAGCCAAAAGTAAATGATTTTTTACCATTGAAATTGCTTAGAATATTTTTTATTTTTGTTAAAAATCTTCTCATTTAGCCTAAATTAAATACAAATTAATTTGCAAACACATAGACAAAAAACTTGACCTATGCGGTGCCTCCTTGTTACCCTTGTATTATATAATTTTTAGGGGCCTTTCTCAATAAAAATAAGGCTTTTTTAGGAATTCGTAAACTTTTTAGATAAAACACAAAAGTCTTATGTTTAAAGGCTTTTTAAGCTTTAAAATTCAAAACCAAAAGTTACCCACCCATTATCCACAGTTTTTATTTGTTTTTTATTGTATTTTTGTTTTGAGCTTTATAAATAAAGCTTTTTGAAGAATTACTAACCGAAAAAACTAAAATATTTTTAGTAAATTTAAGTTTACAATAAACTTTATTAAATTTTGGCCTTTATTTATTAAAAAATTTAAACTAAAATAAACTAATGGAAGAATTTACACAAAATAATAATGAAGTAATACACGAACTTGAGCAGACACAAAGAGAAGCCGAGCGTTTAGGATGGAACGATAGAATAAAAAAACGAATAGCCGAAAATCCGATAGCTACTGAAACTGAATACCAATTAGGTATCTACAAAGAAGGCCTAGAGTACCAGGTTCGAGACGCAGTGTTTTTACTAAACGAAAAAGGCTACAAAACTTTTCAATCAGGTTTTCACGAAACCAAACTACGCAACCAGTTTGTAGATATGTACAATAAAAATTTTACAATACCAGAGTCAATGATTAATTATTTCAAAGACAAGGGTTTTAATGTCTCAGTAGAATCTTTTGAGGATAGATCAACACTAAGTGTGGCTCCAACAACTCAAGACACTGTTACTCTAGAAGATTGGAAAACTTTTTGGGACGATTTTGCAGAAAAAATACCCCCAGCAGAGCCTGAAGATTTATCACACATAAAAGATTATTCACTGGCTATTGATTTTAGAAAATATCAAGACTCTCTTAAAAATAAAGCTTAAAATTTGCGGGCCCACGAAGATTCGAACTTCGGTCGCTCGTTTTGGAGACGAGAATTCTACCACTGAACTATAGACCCATGCCCACGCATTCTAACAGATTTTTTAATAAAAGTTAAGCTATTTTAAAACAAAAAAATCTCAAATTATTTGAGATTTTTTTGTTTTTTTGTGATATTTTACTTTTTAGCCTCTTTGAAAACAACACGTTTTTGCAATTTCTTTGAGAACTTTTTCATCTCTAATTTGCGTTGAACTTGCTTTTTGTTTTTACGCGTAAAAATCACCTCTTTGGTGTCTTTGTTTATTAGCTTTACAAGCTTGTCTTTATACCATGCCATAATCCGTCCATTCTAGCATAAATCGTAAAATAAACAAGCGACCCGCTGTGGACCAATTTACCAAGCCAAAAAAGCCCTTTTGTGCTAGAATAACCAAATGATTGTCAAAGACCACTTCATGAAAAACCTATTTAAAAAAGTCGAACTAAAGGGCCAATACGTGCTTGAAATTGGCTGTGGTAATGGATTTAGAACCCAGCAATTTGGGCATATTCGCGGTGTTAAAATCGAGGCAATTGACCCCGACAAACAAAGTATTGCCTATGCCAAGGAAAACAATTACGATGACGACATAAACTATACCGTAGCCCAGGCTGAAAGTTTGCCATTTAGCGAAAAAACTTTTGACATTGTTATTTTTACATTATCAATGCACCACATTAATAGCGGTAAAAAGGCACTGACCGAGGCATGCCGAGTTTTAAAAAACAGGGGCACGATTGTAGTAATTGAACCAGGCACAAATGGCACCTTGTACGAAGCCGAAATAAACTTTGATTGTTTCGATGGCGATGAAACTAAACAAAAAGCCAAAGCCTACGAAACAATAATGAACGAATCAAAAATGAAAATGATTAGCGAATTTTGGGGCGAAACCGAATGGAAGTTTGAATCGATCGATGACTTCAAAGATGTAATGTTGCCCAAGAAAAATTTGCATAAACTAGAGCTATTTTTAAATAAAAATAAATACAAATTGTGGGGCGAAAGACGTATTAATGTTTTTGTAAAAAAATAAAGGCATGCTTTTGGAGCATGCCTTTTAGTATCGTTTACAGAAAATTATTCTGCTTGGTAAATGTTTTGGTTAGAGTCTCGAACTATTGCTAGGTATGTCTCATATATTTTAATCAGACCTAAATCTAATTGTTCGAAATTAGATAAAAACGGCATGACCAATATACTTTTTTCCCCTTGATACATTATGTAAATGTTATCAAAATATATATAGTCACGGTAATTGAGAGTGTCCTCGCCTGGCAAATGATATATTGTAAAGCCTCTTGTTGAGGGACCATTAGAGTTGTTTTGTGTTTTTGCATTAGTGTAAACCGCTTTTTCTTGCCTAACACAATAACCTTTAATTTTTATTAGTGAATCTGTACACACGGTCACAAAATGACCCGTTGTTGTTATTTTGGTGTTTTTTGGGAAACGAATAATTCCAACATTGTTCTGTGCTAAAGCAATATTAGCAACAAAGCACATTAAAAGTGCTACGATTATTTTTCTATATTTTTCTTTTTTCATGGTGCTGATCAGTCTTGTATATTATAGCAGATAAAAGATTATTTGTCAATGATAAAAACCCTTTGCTTTAAAAGGGTTTTTATCATTTGTGCGCCGAGCAGGATTCGCCTCTCCTTTCAGTCGAGACGCACAGTTTTTATTTCTTAAAAATTGGCGCCTGCGGTTCGAACCTCTCTGCCACAAAAAATAAAAACCTTAGGCCGTTATAACCTAGGTTTTTATCATTTGTGCGCCGAGCAGGATTCGCCTCTTCCTACGGTCGAAACGCGCATTATAAAATGTGCGCCTACGGTTCGAACCTCTCTGCCACATAAAATAAAAACCTTAGGCCGTTGCCTTCGGTTTTTATTATTTGTGCGCCGAGCAGGATTCGAACCTGCGTAGACATAAGTCGTTTGATTTACAGTCAAATGCGATTGACCACTCCGCCATCGACGCATACATTTCTATTTATATATAGAAAAACAGTATAGCACAAAAGCCCATGTCTTTCAATGCCCTTATTTGACAAGGACATATGACAGGCGTAATCTATATTTAAATAGTAATAAGTATGGCACAAAAAACAACAACCCCCGAACAAATGACTCTAACCGAGATCATCCAAAAAATCATTGAATCAGCAAAAGCAAGCAGCCGCGAAAAAGTTAATCAGCTAATGTCACATTTTGAAGGCAAGGTTTCAAGTACCGGCCGAGCTCATTTAAGAAGTTCCGAAAAACTTATTGAAGGTAGCAAAAGCGTACTAGGTAAAGAAACATATACGCTGATGCTTGAGAAAGTAAAAACATACATGTAGGCGGCCGTGCATGTATAAAAGCCCACAATTTATGTGGGCTTTTATAATTATTTCTTGCTTTTTGAATTTTTAGGTTTTTTAACACCGGTTTCGTTCATAATATTTGAAACAGTTTTTTTGTTTTTCTTTTTAGTTTCAACTATTAGTTCGTCATTTAGGGCATCAACTAGCACGCTCTCACCCGCAGTTACACCATCGGCAATTATGTGATTAGCGACTGGGTTTAATATTTTAGTTTGTATTAATCGGTTTAATGGGCGCGCGCCATATGCTGGGTCGTAACCAATTTTAGCCATCAAATCAATCGCATTACCGCTAACAATTAAGTTAATACCTTTTATACCCAAACGTTCGCGAATTTCGGCAATACGAACATCGACAATTTCACGAACAATTTCAGGTGTTAAAATATCAAACACGATTGTTTCATCAATTCGATTTAAAAATTCAGGCCTAAAGTGGTCTTTTAATGACTCCAATACTTTCTCTTTGGTTTGAGTGTAAACCTGTGATTGGTCATTATTGCCAAAACCTAAACTTTCCATCTTTTGAATATGTTGCGAACCAATGTTTGAGGTCAACACAATAACAGTATTTTTAAAGTTAACCTTGCGGCCCTTTGAATCGGTCAACATACCTTCGTCTAATACTTGCAATAACATATTAAAAACCTCGGGGTGAGCTTTTTCAACCTCATCAAACAATACAACTGAATATGGGCGATGGCGTACGGCCTCGGTCAACTGCCCTGCCTCGTCATAACCAACATAACCAGGTGGCGAACCAACTAATTTTGAGGTACTGTGTCTGTCCATGTATTCGCTCATATCTACACGTATTAGGGCCTTTTCATCGTCAAACAAAAATTCAGCCAATGTTTTAGTTAATTCGGTTTTACCAACACCGGTTGGGCCCAAGAATATAAATGAACCAATTGGTTTGTTTGGGTCTGAAATACCGGCACGATTGCGACGAATCACGCTAGCAATTTTTTCAATTGCTTCACTTTGGCCTTTGACCCGTTTTGCAAGCTCGGCCTCCATGCGTATTAATTTTGCGCGCTCCTCTTCAAGCATGCGCGATAATGGTATACCTGTCCAACGAGACACGACATTAGCAATGTCTTCGGTATTAATCTCTTCTTTTAAAATGCGACGAGATTTTTGTAGTTTGCGTAGTTTATCAAGCTTTTGTTCTATATTTTTTTCAATATTTGGGATCTTGCCATAACGAATTTCGGCGGCTAAACCTAGATCACTTTGCATTTCGGCATTCTCGGCCTCGATACGCAATTGTTCAAGCTCTTTTTTCATCGCACGCATATCAACTAAAGTGCTTTTTTCGTTCTTCCAACGCACGCTAATTTCGTTAGTTTTCTCACCAATATCGGCAATGTTAATTTCAACCTCTTTTATGCGAGATTTAATGTCTTTGATCTGTTTTGGAGTCAAACTTTCAAGTGATAGTTCATTGTTTAACGCTTGACGTTCAATTTCTAAACGCATAATTTTGCGCTCGGCTTCTTCTAGCACGGCCGGTTTATTTTCAAGTGACATTTTCAATGTCGATGATGCCTCGTCGATCAAATCAACTGCCTTGTCAGGCAAAAATCGACTTGTAATGTACCGTGATGATAATTCAACTGCTGACACAATCGCATCGTCAGTTATACGCACGCCATGGAATAGTTCATATTTATCTTTCAATCCTCGTAAAATTGCAATTGAATCTTCGACACTTGGTTCGTCAATATAAACAGGCTGAAAACGTCGGGCAAGTGCCGGGTCACGTTCAATATATTTTTGATACTCTTTTAGGGTTGTAGCGCCCACTGCCTTTAATTCGCCACGGGCAAGCGCTGGTTTTAACATATTGGCCATATCAACACCACCTTCGGTATTACCTGCGCCAACAATACTGTGCACTTCATCAATAAATAAAACTATTTTACCGTCAGATTTTTCAACTTCTTTGATTATGTTACGCAAACGATCTTCAAATTCGCCACGGTATTTTGTACCTGCAAGCAATAGACCAATATCTAATGACACAACCTCTTTGTCTTTTAGTGATTCAGGCACGTCGCCTTTTGATATACGAACAGCCAAACCCTCGACAATAGCGGTTTTACCAGTGCCTGGTTCGCCAATTAAAATTGGATTATTTTTTGTACGGCGTGAAAGTATTTGCATAACACGCATTATTTCAGTATCTCGCCCAATGACTGGGTCAAGTTTGTCGGCGCGTGCTAGGTCGGTTAGGTTGCGAGTATATTTTGACAAATTACGATTCTTCTTTTCAGCACTAGCGCCTGGGTTTTTATTATTTTTATTTTCAACAATAAATTTACGAACACTAGCTGGGTCAACTTCAAACTTTTTTAATAACTCCAAAGCTGGTGATTCGACTTCAAGCATAGTTAAAAACAAATGTTCAGTTGAAACAAATTCGTCACTAGTTGATTTAGCAATGTTTGGTGAGATTTCTAATATGCTTGCCAAATCTTGAGCCAAATACATTTGGTATGATTGCGACAAAACACTTTGATTGGTCGGTTCTTCTAGCGAATCAACAACATTGTCAGATAGTAGTAATACATCAATGTTCATAGATTCAAGCATTGAAAAAACAATTCCCTCTTCTTGGAATATAAGTGCTGCTAGCAAGTGCAAAGAGTTGACGTGATTTTGACCACGTTCAATTGCAAATTCATGAGCTCGTTTGATAGCCTCTTTGGCTTTGGTTGTAAATTGATTAAATGATGGAATCATATTTTAAAATATCTAGAATTTCTTTAAGATTTTTAATAACATAGTCAATGTCATTTTTATTAGTATCTCGACCTAGTGAAAAACGAATGCTGCCAAAATCATCTACTTTCCCCTCTTGTTCATCTATTTTAGCATGTTTTATGGCCTTTAGCACGTATGACTCATTGGGGTCATCCATCTTGCAGGCACTTTTACTGCTAGCATAAATACCTCGGGCATCTAGGTATAAAATCAATGTTTCGCTAGAAATATTAGCAAACTCAACATTTATAATATGGGGGCTCACTGGTACGTTTTTAGCGTTAATGATTGTGTTAGGGATTTTTTCAAGCTGGGCTACAAAATAGTTTCGCAAATAAGTAAGTGCTATAAAATCACTTTCTTGGCGTTTTGACGTAATCTCGCAAGCACAAGCAAGACCAACAATTTGTGGTAATGATTCGGTGCCGGGCCTAAAACCAAATTCCTGATCGCCCCCAACGAAAACAGGTTCGATAGGTGTGCATCTTTTTACAAACAATGCACCCACCCCTTTTGGCCCATACATTTTTTGCCCATTTATGGTTAGTAGATCGACACCTAATTGGTTTACGTTAATTTTAATTAGTGCACTCGCCTGACAAGCGTCAGTATGAACCAGTGGGTACGTTAATTGATTTTGTTTTTTGTAATTATTTATAATTTTTGCAACCTCCCTAACTGGCTCGATAGTACCCAATTCATTGTTAACCAAATGTATTGAAATTAAAACAGTGTTCTCATTAATCAATTCAGGTAAAACTTTTAAATCAACTACACCGTTTTCATCAACTGGTAAGTAACTAGCGCTAATTTCGTTTTGTGATTCTAGTTTTTCAACCAAACCAATCACAGCCGAATGTTCAATACTTGAAACAATTACATGCGGTATTTTAATACCTTTTAATTTTGCAAATTTTATTACACCCAAAATTACCAAGTTGTCACCCTCGGTACCACTACCCGTAAAAATAATTTCGTCAGTATGTGCGCTTATAAATTTAGCGACAGTCGCGCGGCTAGATTCGATTTTATTACGAGCCAAAACACCCAATTTATGCAAACTTGAAGGATTGGCAAACAGGCCTTCGGCATGGTGCATGGCCAAAACAACCGACTTGTCAGTTTCGGTTGCCGAGGCTGTGTCTAGGTATAGATTTCGATACCTATTTGCCATAAAACCCCACTTATTCACAAGATTATTCCACATCTATTGATTTAAGCAAAAAACCATTGAAAAGACAATGATTTTGTGGTAAACTGCGATTTATGTTGGGCGGCGCACTTAAAGCTGAAATTATTGCAATCGTAGCTATTGGTATAGTATCGGTTTTTACCCTGGTTCTACATTTAGTTTTATACACCCGCCTAAAGAAGCTTTTAAAAGGAGGCAAAGCCCAAAACATTGACGACATACTAGTTGCCTATCGTGTTGCCATAGAAGACATCTATGAAAGCCTTGATAAAACCAAGGAGACAATCGATAATCACGAAAACCGTATTAAAAAATCAGTAAAGACACCTAAAACAATTAGATTCAATGCCTGGGGTGACATGTCGGGCGCACAAAGCTTTACAACAAAAATAACCGACGAAGAAGGCAATGGTGTTATTATGTCAACACTTTATGCTCGCGAAAAAACATCTATTTTTGCTAAACCAATAACTAACTGGTCAGCCGAACAAGAATTATCAGACGAAGAAAAAGAATTACTCAATGAACGCTAAAAATACCATTTCTAATAAAGAGAGTAATGTTGCCTCACGCCCACCAATCGTTGTTGTCATGGGCCATGTCGACCACGGCAAATCAACCCTACTTGATTACATTCGTAAAACAAACATTGTAGACCGCGAAGCTGGTGGTATAACACAGCATCTTTCAGCATATGAAGTTGAACATACAGACCGCGAGAAAAATATGCGTCGCATTACATTTCTTGACACACCAGGTCACGAGGCTTTTACCGGTATGCGTTCACGTGGTGCAACTGTTGCTGATATTGCCATACTAGTTATTTCAGCCGAAGACGGTATTAAAGCCCAAACCAAAGAAGTTATTGAATTGATTAAAAAAACCAACATGCCATATGTTGTAGCAATCAATAAAATTGATAAACCAAATGCAAATATTGAAAAAGTTAAATATGAACTACTTGAATACGAAGTTTACCTAGAGGGTCTAGGTGGCGACATACCATTTGTGCCAATTTCGGCAACCAAAGGTACAGGTATTGATGACCTACTAGAAACAGTATTATTAGTTGCCGACATGAACGAACTTAAGGGCGATTATAAAAATGGAGCCACAGGTTTAGTTATAGAATCACACATTGATTCAAAAACAGGCTCAAAGGCAACCCTTGTAATACTAGACGGTGTTGTTAAAAAAGGTGAATTTATTGTTGCTGGTCAAAGCTTTGTAGGTACCCGCATGCTTGAAAATTATTTTGGTAAAAGCATTGACACGGCTGGACCTTCACAACCAATAACATTGACTGGTTTTAATATGGTGCCAAAAGTTGGCGAAATATTTGAGACCGTTAAAACTAAAAAAGAAGCCGAGGCGCTGTGTGCAGAATACAAACAAGGCAAAAGCCTGCTTGATGAAAACGTATGCGCAGAGGGTGACAAAATAATACCAATAATTATTAAAACTGACGTTGCTGGTACAAACGAGGCAATTTTGCGTGAAATTGGTAAAATTAAAAAAGAATGTATTAGCTATAAAATCATTTCAGCCGGCGTTGGTAACATTAGCGAAGGCGACATAAAACTAGCTACTGGCGACAAAGACGCAGTCATTATTGGCTTTAATGTAAAAATCGATAACATTGCCCGCGACATTAACGAACAAGCAGGTGTTCGTGTTGAAATATTTGACATTATCTACAAACTAACCGAGTGGCTAGAAGAATACATTGAAAATCTACGCCCCCGCCAAGAAATTCGCGAAACACTAGGCACAATGAAAGTATTAAAGTTTTTCAGCAACATGAAAGACAAACAAGTTGTTGGCGCCCGTATTGATACTGGACACATTAACGTACACAACCAAGTTGCAATTATTCGCGCTGGTGAGGAGCTAGGTACTGGCACAATTATTGAAATTCAAAGCCAAAAAATTAAGGTTAAAGAATTAAATGAAGGTAATGAATGTGGCCTAACGGTTGAATCAAAAGTAGTGATTGAACACGGAGACCATTTAGAAGCTTTTAAGGTAGTTAGTAAATAGCATAAAAATATGAACAACATAAAACACAACAGAATAGAAGAAGCCATTCGCGAAGCCGCAGGTTTATATGTTGCGCGCGAAGGTGGCACAACATCAATGATAACAATTACCCGTGTACAATTGGATGAAAAGGGCCGCAAAGCTATGATTTTTTATACTTGCATACCCGAGGACAAGGAGAACGCCGCTTTTGGATTTTTAAAACGTAGCCTATCAGGTATTCGTGAGTTTTGCCAAAGCCGTATTAAAACCCACACTATACCCTATTTAGATGTTATGATTGACGACGGCGAGAAAAACTTTCGCCACATAAATGGCCTACTTCGCGACGCTGATAAATAGCACGCGCGAGGTATTGAAAAAATATTTTTTTCGTGTAGAATGCTATTTGTAGGTTAAAAAATAAATAAGCCCAGGTGGCGTAATTGGTAGCCGCGCTAGTCTTAGGAACTAGTGGAGTAATCCGTGAAGGTTCAAGTCCTTTCCTGGGCACAAAGGTACTACGACGGTCTAGTCGCCAAGTGGTAAGGCAAAGGTCTGCAAAACCTTTATACGGCGGTCCGATTCCGCCCTAGACCTCATGACCGCATTGGCGGTTTTAAATTAATACGACATGCCCTGGTGATGGAATGGTAGACATAGGGGACTTAAAATCCCCAGGCCGTAGGCCGTGCGAGTTCGAGTCTCGCCCGGGGCACAAACCGCCAACGATTTTGGCGGTAAACAAAAACCGCCCGTAGCTCAGTTGGTAGAGCACCCGCCTCTTAAGCGGAGGGTCGTTGGTTCGAATCCAACCGGGCGGACAATTTAGGTTTACGCTTTAGCGATTTTATCGGCGATCAATAATTGATCGTGATAAGTCATTTCATTAACCAGATCTGAAATATCTTGTGGGTTGTTTTTGGTAATTATTACCAAAGCATGTTTAAGTTTTTCTTCTAATTCAGTATCACGACACCTAATAGTAAAACCTTGTTTTTTTAAATAAGCCATAAAGGCAGAAACTTCAGATTCATTAAATACTGGCACGTATTTATATATTGACCGCAATTTTAAGTCCTGAAGTAAATTAATAAAAAATTCATCAGCTTGTTTTTGTTTTTCTTTATTTTTAAATTTTAAAACCCAAACCTCCCCTTCTTGGTAAAAGGTAAACTTTTCATTTTGTTGTTTTACAAATTCAATTATCTGCATATTAATATTTTGAATACATACCATAGCCTCTGTATGGTTTAAGCTCAGAAGATCCTTTGTTTTTTATGTTAAATTTTTTAACCTTATTTACGATTCTTTGCCATGATTCTTGTTCAGCATTTCTTAATCGCAGATATTCTTTAGCCAAAGCCATATTTATGGTTGGACCCTTTAAAACATATGTATCAGTGATTTCGTCTATGTAATATTGAAGATCACGAATTACGTCTTCATGTTCTGTCATGAAAGTCTCATACTGTTTAAACTTGGCCAAACTTAAACTATCACCAGTACGGTTAAACTGTTTAGAAATGGGGTCAAACACATATTCAATTTTTTTATTTTTAAATAGTTCGTGATTGGCATTTATTGCATCAATACACTCCTGCGCAAGAACAGTATCAGAATTGCCTTCTATCAACTCATACCTTTTACTTTTTTCATTAAAAATATAATTTATTCCGTTATCGACATTTTTATTCTTTTTTATAAAATCATAAAACTTTTGACTAAAATCATTAGATAATTTTTGTAATTTAATTATAGCCTTAAAGTCATCAAGTAACTTCATTTTTTCGGGCCCAACCTTATAAATATCTTTGTGAATAATTTCAAATCGCCTAGACAACGCTTCGTCAATACTGAAATCAGTGTCCTTTATTTTGATAATTTTATCAATAATTTTGACGTCTTTTGGCGAAAGGTTGCCCTTACCATTAGCAAAATACTCGCCACAAATTTCAGCCCAATACTCAACAGACCTATTATATAATCTATCTTTTAAATTTTCATTTACAATTTTATCTTCAACATAAGAACTTATAAAACGATCAGGTGCATAAATTCTTTCAGATAAAGATGTTAAAAAATCAAGACGCTCGTTTTTATTTAGCCCCTCAATTGCGCCCCAGTCATTGGCGTGAGCTGACTCATGAGACAGAACACTAAACATCCATTCTGGATTATTTTCAAATTCATTCATATAATCAAAAAACTCCATCTTTTGATTATTTCTAGACATTTGTGCCGCGGCAACAACTGGACTGCCGTAATTATATGAGGTATCTGGATCACCGGTATTATGCATAACAATACTACTAATGTCTCCATTAAACCAATTCTTGGGGTACGTTTCATAAATTATCTTTTTAAAAGTTTCTTTTCGTAACGTATCAAATTTGTTTTTATTTTCTCGGTCCCTAAACCCTACAACAGCATCAGAGTCATACGAAATGGTTGTTGAATCAAGACTTTTACCTGTTTGGTTTTCTGAATACTTAGGTAATTTGTTTATTCGATCCTGAATGTCTTTTGCGTCTTGAAGATAGTGGTTTTCACTAAAAAACCTAGGTATTGAATATGATGATTTGAATACATAGTCAAAAACACCCCTCTTTGTTTCATAATGTTTTATCCCCCTGTTTATACTTGCAGTGTCATAGTCGAAATTTTCCTTATCTGTATTATCGGTCTCGGCTTCTTCAAGCCACCATAAATTATCCTGACCAAACATCTCTACTGCTTTGTCGTATTTTTCTTGATCAACCTGAAATGGGGTTGGAGTTTCAGGAGTGTTGTTTATTACATATTCATGCAACATCTCTTTGGCTTTATCATACTCATTATCAGCATACATACGTTTCCCCTGTTCAACAACAGGAAGTGCCGTAAAAAAAGCGACGGTAGATATAAGGGTCGCCTTCATAAGCACTGGCATATCACCAAAAGCCTCACCAATAGATGAAATAATTTCTCTAGTTTTACCTAAAAAATTTTTATCTTTAAAAAGAACTTCGGGCTCATGTTCTGGGCTTTTTTCAGAATTTAATTTTTTATCTAAGTAATTGTCTAAATTATTATCAGACTCATTAGGGTTAAAACTTTCCATAAAAATATTATAACATAAAACGTTTTATAAACATTAACTAAACAAACTATAAATTCAGTTTTTGACTTATTACAGATATTGACAAAGGCTATTTAGTATGCTAATATGTAATACGTAATTAGTCAGAGATGAAAGATAAAGAAATTATTCTAGATAGCGACTTTATCGAGAATAAAAAAAATAAATTTGAAATGTTCAAAGTCGGAACAATTGGCCTATTACTAGGCAAAGGCAAAAAAAAAGAAATGGTTTTTGCCTTAGTCATATGGGTCAGTAGTGCATATTTAATATGGGCAATAATTAAAATACTTTCGCTCATATTTAAAGTTACTATTTAATACAAGGGGTTTTGTTGCATTTTTTGTACAAAAACCCTTTTCTTTTGCCCAAAAAGCTCTTATAGATAAGGGCTTTTTAGCTTGACTTTTTATTTATTATATGCTATCATTATAGCAGGATTTAAAAAACACAAAAAAGATGAACAACACAGATAACCAATACCTCAACTCTTTAGAGGCTCATCACTCGAGCCCTATCAGCCTGTTTTTTGCAGCATGTGGTGGAAGCACCCTTGCCGCTTTCAAAAAAACCTTACCCGATGACAAGCAAAAACGTATTACTGCAGGTATTGTAGTATTCGTGGTTGCATTAGTATCAGCAGTGCTTGCATCAGTAGCCTGGTTCATACCAATGGGTCCATGGGGTTACCTCGTGGGACCATTTTGGTTCATGATTATGCTAATGCTTGAACGATCAATTCTACAGCAGATGGATGTGATCTCAGTTCGAAAAGTAGCCAAAGCCATGAAGGAAGGAACTTTCGATCATGAACACATCGAAAAGAATTCCAGTGCCGGCTTTGGTTGGCTATTACTTCGTTTTGTAATGATTTTCTTCATCTGTTATTTTAACAGTGAGATGATCAGGGTGATTATGTTTAAGCCGGAAATAACGGCTGAAATTAAGATACGTCAGGACAGCGAAACCGCTGCCATATCTGATTCACTCAAACATCAAAAAGACTCAGTAGTAAACACTGTAAAAAAGGCTGAGGACGCCCTTGGAAAAATGCAAGCTGACCTGGCTACTCTAGCTCAAAGCTACGAGGAAAAGATCACTGCAACCGATGACTCAATCAAGTTTTGGAGTTCAAAACTCCCCTACGAGATCAAAGGCCCAGGTGGAGTATCTGGCCGAGCTGGTGATGGATCTGTTGCAAAAGGTATTCGCGAAACAATTTCGCGCTACGAAGCACTGAAGGAGAACCTCATAGCTGAAAGAAATGCTGCCAAAACAGAATCTGTTGCAGCTCAATCAGTTGATGTTTACACCAAAGAGCTTGAAAAAGCCCGAGTAAAAGCAAAAGCTGACCTGGCCGATATTGACACAGCCGAACAAGTCCTGATTGAAAAAGTATTAGCAAGGCCGGTAAATGGTTTGGCATTTATGTTAGACGTGTTAAACGACATCGCTGGCAGAAACCCAATCATTTGGGCAGTGTTCTTTATGTTTTTCTTCATTGAGGCGATACCTGTATTGTTAAAGTTCTTCTCAAAAAGCGATTCATTCGTTTTTGAAAGAGCCATAGAGCATGTACAACTGATTCAGAACTCCAACGAAAGAGCCGCTGACATCAGAAGACGCATGCAGCAGACTAGCAACAACAGTTCAAGCACATCTAGCTAAAAAGTTCTTTACGCATACTACAGCCCCTTAAAAAAGGGGCTGTTTTTGTATAAAAAACCCTTGTTTATAAGGGATTTTTAACTTGACTTTTTATATAAAGTTTGCTATAATGTAGACTGAAATATAGAACATTAAAAATGAGGATAAAAACGAAAAACATGCTTGTTATCGTATTGATAGTAATCATAGCTGGGGTGATCTGTTCCCTAACATTCATAGAAAAAACAGAGCTCGTAATTGTTGGCTGCACTCTTGCAATTTTCATCCCGATTCTAATTTGGATGATACTGGCAAGCCAGGGAGTTATTTACAATCCAGTGCAGAAGAATCAAACAATAAATCAATCTGACGACGGTTTCATACCGTTTGTGTTTATCGATGACTATTATAAAAACATTTATTATACGACATCAAAAATTGCTTTGTTCCTTACGTTATTCAAACAAGAGATACGGGAAGTTCCAGTTGACCACGTAGGAATACTAACAGTTGAGGGTAAAATAGTTGGCCACTTTAGAAGAGGTGGTCCATATATTCATAACCCCATCTTTACAGTAGAATCTCGAAGTAATAAAAACATAGAGATTTTATTTAACAAAACCGGTGGTGCAAATCCTGATTTTGCAATCGGAACATCGACCGCTGACCAATCAAAATCCTACAAAAAAGATTTTATTGAAATGTATTCTGTTGCTATTGCTAGAAAAAGAGAAGTCTTAGCTGGTATAACTAGAGGTGCGTACGAGGATGCCCAGCCAAACAATACCGAGATTGAAATAGCAAAAAAAGTATGGGAACAAGAGGAAAAGGATGCTGTTATGCATACTCAAACAACCCTGTTCCCCGAAGTTAACTTGGTAATAGATATTGACATTCAAGATGATACTAAATGGCAGCACAACATTGAACTGTTTTGGAAAAACGTTGAGGGTCAAACCGAAGAAAAAAGACGCGAGTACATAATCAGTCAAATGGTTGCTAATACAAAGGCTGTACTAAACGAAATTTTTAAAAAGTTCCCTTATGGTAAATTGGCAGCATTATTACGCGTTGGCGCAATGTCTTATGAATTATTAAAAAAAGTAAGCAAGCTTAATGAAAGCCAGGAACTTGGTTTAAATATTCGTACTTCATCAGTTTCAGCCCTGCATGCACCTAAAGATATGCATGAAGCTCAAATCAATATTTCAATTGCTAAAGCCAAAAAAGAAAAGGAGGCAATAGACGCTGATAAAGACCTTTATACTAGTAAAAGAGTATCTGAAGGTGAAGCCTACAACATAAAAGTTAAGGGTAAAGAAGAGGCTGGCAAGAACACTCTTTTGAACAAGGCCGCGGCAATGCTCACCAAAATGGACCTCTTAGCTAAAGCCAAAGGCGCCAAAGAAATGAATGTAGTTGAAGTAAAAGCCTTAAGTAATCTCTTAAAGACGGCCAAGGCAAATGGCGTTGATGCACAAATTATTATTGATGCAGAATATGCTCTTGAGGTAGCCAAGCAGTATGCTGGCGCTAAAGGAACTGTTATTATTAAAGATAATAATAATAATGTAGCAGCGCCTGGTAATTCAGGACCTGCAGACAATTCCGTATCAACAGTATTAATTGTTCAAGCCCTAAAAGAGGTTGCCGAAGCAATGAAAAACAGACCGTAAAACTAAAATCCCCCAGAGTAGCCCTATTTGATACTAATCAAATAGGGCTTTTTTATTTGACTTTTTTCGTAGTATATGCTATAATTAAGTTAGAAATAAAAATCATGAGAACATTTATATTAATAGCGAGTTTCATTCAAAATATCTTAGGATCTAACTGGAAGTTTAAAATTACATCCAGTCTAGCGATTATTGTTTTATCCGTAATGGCCCTAAAGCTGAGCTTTCCTTCAGTTTGGGAAGTTTGGGCATGGACATGGTATTTCTGGTTCACGATCACTACCTTACTTATAGCAATACTGGCGTTTCAAATGGGTAGAAGTTTGCGAGGTAAAATATTGCTTGTAATAGCACTTTTACCTTCTCTTATTTTCGTACCTAAAAAACTATTAGGTAGTGACCTAAACAGAGATCCAGTAACTGCAAGTAGAGACGTTGTGCAAACACGATCCGACACTACTTATACTGAATTTAATGGTGGTCGACTTATTACCCACCTTGAACCTTATCAGCAGTATAGAATTGATGGCTTGGGCCCAAATGAAGAAGTCATTGTTTCTGGTACCGGTGAAGACGGTCTTAGGCTGAAACAAGTACAAAGAACTGACTCATTGGGGAATGTCGAGATAATACCTTTATTATTGACACCGGGTGAACAATTCAAAGCTGGCGAAAGAATTGTGTTTACACACACAAAGGGTTACAGTAGGCCGATTCTAAAAAGATTTTTCTAGAAATCAAAACCCCGACTATTAATTAAGTCGGGGTTTTATTATTACTGGCGCTGATTGATTGTTCGATAATCAGGCCCGTTAGGGGGTGATTGCAAATCTAGTGTATTAACAATAATTTGTAATATTGTATAACAACTAAACATTACCAACAATCCTACTAAACCCCAACCAATATGCTGTTTGCCAATGTCGCGTTTGGCTGAGTTGTCGGCATTACGAATGAATGCCACTATCCCCCACATAAAGTAGAAAAAGGCAACAACGAAACCGAAAATTACAACAGGGTCAACAATTTTTGTAAAAACAGCGTTAACTATTTCGCCGGTTTCAGCTGCATAGGCAATTGTAAACATATGTTTAAGGCCTACAAATAGCTCCAACAGGTGTGTATCCAGGTGGACAAATTGTGTTTGTTGTAGTCGAAGGCGTAACACCAGCTACGTTTTGTAGCAATCTAACAATACCCCAAGCTGACACAATAACAGCTAGCGCAATAATGCCTTGTACTAGGGCGTGTCTTGACTTTTCTTTGTTTTCTTTGGTGTCAGCTCTAATGTAACCAATAACACCCCAAATAAAGAAGGCTGATGCTAATAGAGTTAACGTAGGTATAACATACGTTGTCGCAATACGAAACAATTGGTCAACACCGCTACTAACGTAACCAAAATTAGGCGCACCACCCAAATTTATAAATTGGGCAGATGCAACCAATGGGGTTAGAGCTGAAACTAAAATCAATAATACTTTTTTCATAAACAATTAATTACTAATAAAAAATTAAAACCTTTTAT
This sequence comes from Minisyncoccota bacterium, assembly GCA_017992305.1. Classification (GTDB taxonomy): domain Bacteria; phylum Patescibacteriota; class Minisyncoccia; order Phycocordibacterales; family UBA9973; genus MFUC01. Next base: position 28,253 of record JAGOOX010000001.1, on the reverse strand, counting down.
AAACATATTGTACCATATATTTAATATAAAAAGTCAACTATTTGTAACGAATTTGTGGAATAACCGATGTATTAGTACCAACAATACCACCCATTATGCCCACAATACCCCAAACCGAAACCATAACAAACAGTGCTACCAAGCCCCACATCATGGCAATTTTGTATTCACCGCGAAGTTTTTCAACATTTGCATTTTTAATTAACATTATTGCGTTCCACATAAACCAACCCAGTGCAGCCAGTGTCAATAAAGGTATTAAATAATAACCAACTAGCCTGTATGCCTCGCACAAATAGCTTTGCAATGATTGTGAATATTTAATAGGCCCACACAACGAAGCGCTTCTATTTTGAGCAAAAACCGAAAGAGGCGCAAACGCCAGGGCAACAATTGTTAAAATTTTATTTGTTATATTTTTCATATTAATGCAATTAGTTATTTAACTATTTAATTTAAAATACCCACTTCTTTTAATGTGTTCATAATAATGTTACCAAACGTCCATGCGCCCAGTATTAATACTGAACCAATAACTAGGTTTAAAAAGTCTTGCTTTGCTGCCTTCAAAGCCGCCGGCTCGCCTTTGGCTATAATTAACTTAAAGCCAGTGTACATAAATAATATAGCCAAAATAGGTATTAAAAACTTTAAAATAACACCTAAAACTATTTGTATAAAATCCTCTAAACTATTTGATTTTAAGGGATTTGTTAAGGTTATTTGTAGACCACTTTTTTCAGTCCCGGGACCACCTGCACCACCTTGGGCCGGGTTACCCCCTGCGCCCCCAGTAGGGTTACCCCCTGTAGGTGGAGTATTGGTGTTTGTAAGTTTTAGGTCTACCGGTTTTTTTGTATCATTGAGCGGGTCAAAAAAGGGGTCGTTTGCAGTATTAAATTGAGCTAAAACACGATGCCCGCCAAACACAAACAAAGCCAAAAAAACTATGCTAAAAATAGTTACAAATTTTAAATTTTTATTGAATATTTTTTTCATCTTAATTAAAGAATACCTTAAATGATAACTCTTGACCAGCAATCAGCATAATAAATGTTTTAACAATTATATATGCACCAACCACTAGTAAATAACCCCATAAAACGTTTAGCATATTTTTTTTAATAGTTTTTAATGTACCCGCGCGGTCGCTTTTATAAATTAGCATTACCCCGTTCCATGCAAAAACAATTACCAATAGCAATATTGGCAATCTAAACATTACAAAACTGGCAATATTATTTAACAGCTCAACAAGTTTGCCAAAATTACAATCATCAACACCCTCGCAAGGCACTAGTCCAGCAGCGCGAACTGGTTGAACAAAGCTTGTCATTAATAAAGCTATAAAAAACAAAATTCTATTATTTGTATTTTTATAAAGTTTTATAATTTGTTGCTTGATCATCTTTTAATTAGGTTAGAAATTAGTATAAATTTGTCTAAAAGTTTGTATTGTTCAAAATCCTTTCAGCTTGATAAATTGCTTGTTGCACATTTTGCTTACCCGAAATAACCGATTCAACCATTTGACTAAATGCCTGTTCAGTTTTTACCATATCATCATTGTACCAAGATTTAGCAATTAGGGCACTACGATATACAGTTGGTAAATAAGTCGTTTCTGGTGGCAACATTAGCAATGAACTTAGGGCTGGCGCCATCATTAGTATTTGCGAAAAAGCCTTTTGAAAGTCAGTGCCCGCCATTTCGAACAACACAACATTTGTAGCGGTCGGGTTAGTTGATTTTTTTAGCATACCTGCGACATATACATTTGCAAAAGTCGCCTGATATTGAGCATCGGTATTTAACTGAGGTATTTGGGCAACACCAAAGTTTAAGTTTGGGTTACGGTCGCGCAGGTCCTTGGCTTCAGATGCAAAGCTTGGCAAAAAAGCCAACCTACCCTCTAAAAACTCTTTTTTTGAATCAAGCATTGAACGATTCCATGTGTAAAATTGACTTTTAGGGTCAGAAAACTGTGTATAAAATTCTATAACTCGTTGCCCCGCACCTTCAATACCGGCAATGTCTGAATTAGCTAGGTTAACGAATTTACCAATAACTGGGTCAGTTCTAACAATTGGTACACGAGACTGCGCAAACAATGTTGAAATAATAGCCCAAGCGTTATTAACATTTTTATATTGACCAAAAGGTAATAATTCTTGGCGAATTAATTGTCCTTTTTCGATTTTTATAATATCAGGCGCCATTAAATAAACGTCATTCCATGTTAGAGGTGGTGTTGCATAGCCTGACTGAGCCAAAATTTCGCGGTTAAAGAACATCATAATTGGGTCAATACCAATTGGTATACCCAAAACACCCGTTTGGGTTAGCAGGTCATGAGTTACACCTGAAAAAGCTTGTTTAAACCCAGCCTCGGGGTATATAGCATACGGTATTTCTTGGGTGTAAAACTTGATTGAATAAAAGTTTGAAATATCAGTTACAACCATGTCAGGGGCAATGTCAGCAGCAATTGCCTCTATTAACTTGGGCCTTAGTTCGTTTGGGGCAACCTGTGTATATGATATGCCAATTTTACTTTGCCTAGCCATAATAAACTGTAGGGCCTGGTTAAATTCAACCTGTGGCAAAGTACCCCAAACGACAACCATGCCCTCGGGTTCGGCTGTACTAGTTGAATTTTTACCACCCAACTTGCCCGAGAAAAACAAAACCCCTAAAATCAAAAGGCCAGCCCCAACAAGAGCCAATATTATACCAAACCGATTTTTACTTTTTACTTCATCCATATAATTAAAGTTTCGTAATTTTTATTTTAATTTCTTTTTTAAAAAGTCACAAAACTTATGACTGATATATTATACCATATGCAAATTCGCCTGCATCAATTTTTTCAACTTTATGAAAGCCGGCATTTTTTGCCACTAGTTCGCAATCAACAAGTTTGAAATGTTTTACCCCCGGCAATGGCGTGTCTTCGTGGTCAACCACCACTAAACGGCCACCCATTTTTAATAGTCTTTTTGCTTCTTCAAAAACGATTCGCTTATCATCTACCTCGTTTAAAACATTTACAATAAAAATATAGTCTGCCACCGCAGTCTGTAGCGGTACACCACCCAATTTTTCAACATCAGCATACATTGGGTAAATATTTTTTTTGCCAGTTTCATTAGCTTCGCGTTTAATTTTGTCTATCAAATGTCTTTGTACATCAACTGCAAAAACACTACCTCCCTGCCCGACCAAGTCTGACAGCAGTAATGAATAAGTCCCAAACCCTGCACCAAAATCAATCACACACGAACCGTCGTGAATAACTAATTGTGCCAAAATTTTATGCGGTGCATCAATCATATATATAGTATATCAAACATTATGTATTATCTAAAAGAAAAACACCCTTTTGAGGTGTTTAAGATTTGAAGGGCCTGATTTAAGCCCTAAGCAACTTTATTTTGTCTATATAGTGACCTACAAAACAAAAAAAGGTTAATGTACTTGGCGCAATAAGTACTGCGTAGTCTTTTAAGACCTTATTCAATAGCAATGAGTCGCCACTAAAGCCGGCCACCGTAAGCACAATCAATAATACAGAGCTGATAAAAAACCAAAGCTGGTTCTTTTCTGAATAATAGAAATTGACCAAAAAGCCAAAAATTAAACCCAAAATGATGTGTAATATTACTAAAATCGCAACATGTACATTCATCAAACCTGTACAACCAATTATGTGTACAGCGAACATTGCGCTTATTGCGCTAATCCATATATTTTTCTTTTCCATATTTTTTACCTCTGTAACTATAGCACCTTTATACCCTATTTGTCAATAGACATAAAAAGTTAAAAAGCCTTAGAAACTAAGGCTTTTTATGGGTTTTTATTTATAGAGTCTTACAGGCAAGTAAACGAAGCGATTGTGTCCCCTGCGCGAAGTTTCATTACGGTAGCGCCTTCAATGGCCTATTGGAGGGCAAGACCTTCCGATATTGACATTTTGATTAAAATTCGGCAAGATTGTATAAATTGAACTTTTAAATTATGGAAAAAGAAGAAATAATTAACTACATTCAACAAAGTCAGGCCTTTTGGAACCCGTGCTTTGAGAAATCACTTCGCTGCCCTGTCAGCTTCCCTTCATCAGAGTTACAAAAATTAGCCACTAATTGGCATGCCGTCACACGACATTTTGCCAGAAGTCTACCAAGACTGGTAAGCCAGCTGACTGAACAACAAGAACTGACAAATGACGAGAAAGAATTATTTAGGCTTGAAAAACTTACACAAGAAGTATTAAAAATCTTGGGCAACGATTGGGGCTTGGGTATTAAAAAAGTTGATGACACTAATGATCATAAAATTATTCATTTTAAACTTTTTGAAAGAATTCCCAAAAAACTTGGCTTTGTCGAAGAAATCGAACACGAAACTAAGATGCTTATACAAAGTTTGGATCAGAGCTTCAGTAATAGAACTTCTGTTGAGTACGGTTTCGGTAAATTGTTGGTAGTCGAATATACTGCTAGCAACATTTTAACGATTGGTAAGGCGTTCGAAAAAAGTTTATACCAACCCGGCCATGACATATTAAAAGGTGAGGACTTGATCTACTTTAAACTACATGAAAAGCTTGAGAAGACTCACGCTGATGACAGCCAAAGTTTAATTACTCTGGTAGGTAATACTCCTGAAAGGTTAGACCAGATTTTTAAATCAGTAAAAAAATCAACCAAAGTATTTGGTAATTTTTGGCAAAAAATGGCTGAAATTACATTTAATTAGCAAAAAGCCTCGTGGTTTTTATACACACGAGGCTTTTTTATTTTCCCATACTAGGTATGGGATTTAAATTACAAAAAATTCTACAAACAAGTAAACGAAGCGATTGTGTCCCCTGCGCGAAGTTTCATAACAGTCACGCCCTGGGTATCGCGACCCAATGTTGGCACTGATTCAATACTAGTGCGAATGATTTGGCCTTTTTGTGATACGGCAATTAGTTCTTCTTGTTCGGTTATAACCTTGGCAATTATAATATTACCAGTTTTTTGGGTGACCTTGGCGGTTTTAATACCGCTACCGCCACGCTTTTGCACCTTGTATTCAGAAAGTTCAGTTTGTTTACCCAAACCATTAGCACTCATGGTTAACAATTTACCTGCGCCTTTATCTTGGCCCTTTTTAATAACATCAACACCTACCACAAAATCAGTTTTATCTAACTTCATAGCGCGCACACCACCAGCACTACGGCCCATTTCGCGAATGTCTGATTCTTTGAATCGTATTGATTGACCCTCGGTTGAAACAATTACAACCTCATCAGTATCAGTTACAGGTAGTACTGAAACTAGTTCGTCACCTGCCGCTAATTTGATTGAAATAATACCACTGCGACGTACGTCTTTGAAACTACTTGCTGAAACCTTTTTAGCATCGCCGTTTTTGGTAACCAAAACCAAAGCTTTTACACTGTCTTTGTTTTCCTTCGAAATTGGCAAAATCGATGTGATTGATTCATTTTGAGTAATCGACAAGAAATTCATGATTGATTTACCCTTTGTGGCCTTTTTGCCCTCGGGTATATCATACATTTTAATTTGGTAAGCTTTACCCAAGTTTGTGAAAAATAGCAAGTCAGCATGCGTATTGGCTGAAACTAACATTGTAACAAAATCTTCGTCTTTGGTTTCAATATCAATTACACCTACACCGCCACGCTTTTGCGCGCGATATTCAGACGGGTCAGTACGTTTAACATAACCACCCTTGGTATAAACCAAAACGTTTTCTTTGTTCGGTATTAGGTCTTCATCACTAACTGATTTCAAGCCACCTTTGACAATTTTTGTACGGCGATCGTCACCGTATTTTTCTTTGATCTCATTTAATTCGTCTTTGATGATTGCAAGCATTTTTGGTCGTGATGCCAAAATTGATTCGCATTCTTTGATAAAATCTTGAATGTCTTTTAGTTCTAATTCAACAGCCTTACGTTCCAAGCCTGCCAATTTTTGCAAACGCATTTCCAATATTGCAGTAGTTTGCAAATCAGAGAATTTGAATTCTTTCATCAAGTTAACTTTGGCCAATGCCGCGTCTTTTGATTCGCGAATTATTGTAATAACACGATCAATGTGATCAAGGGCTTTTTTCAAACCCAACAATATATGTTCGCGTTCGCGAGCTTTGCGCAAATCGTATTCGGTACGTAGTCGTACAACTGTTTCGCGGTGTAATATAAAATTACTAATTAATGATGATAGTGATAGTGTTTGTGGTACGCCGTCAACCAACGCAACCATGTTGAAATGGAAGGTTTGTTCAAGTTGTGTGTGTTTATATAAATAGTTTAGTACCCTCTCTGGCGCAACACCATTTTTAAGTTCAATAACAACACGAATTTCGTCGGTTGATTCGTCGCGCATGTCTTTGATACCTTCAAGTTTTTTCTCGTGCACTAGTTCAGCAATAGCGGTAACCATGTTTTGTTTAACAACGCGGTATGGGATTGATGAAATTATTATATTAAATTGACCGCTTTTTGTTTCGACAATTTCAGCCTCGCCTCGTGTTACAACACCACCGCGGCCGGTTGAATATGCACGTAAAATGTCGGCCTTGTTATAAGCAATACCTCCAATTGGAAAGTCGGGCCCTTGAACATAATCCATTAAATCTTCGGTTGTAGCATCGGGGTTGTCGATCATGTGAACGGTTGCGTCTACCACCTCGCGCAAATTGTGTGGCGCCATATTTGTAGCCATACCCACGGCAATACCCAAAGTACCATTTAATAGTAGTTGTGGCACAACAGTTGGCATAACAGTTGGTTCTTTGCGAGTACCATCATAGTTTGGGGCGAAATTAACAGTTTCTTTATTAATGTCGCGCATCATTTCCATGGCGATTTTAGACATACGAGCCTCGGTATAACGCATAGCAGCCTGGCTATCACCATCAATTGAACCAAAGTTACCTTGACCAAAGACTAGTGGGTAGCGGGTCGAGAAAGGTTGTGCCAAGTTAACCATGGCATCATAAACTGAAGCATCACCGTGCGGGTGATATTTACCCAACACGTCACCCACAATAAAGGCTGATTTTTTAAATTTAGCACTAGCGGTTAGACCATTTTCATACATTGAAAATAGTATTCGGCGATGCACAGGTTTCAAACCATCACGAACATCAGGTAGCGCACGAGACGTAATAACACTCATGGCATAGTCTAAATACGAACTTTTCATTTCGTCCACTATTGAAACGGGTAGTATGCTTTTAAAGCCAGCTACATTTATGCCAGTATTATTAACACCACCATTGTTTTTTGATGGGTCAAATTCATGAGAATCATTATTAACTTCTTTTTTTGATTTTGGCATTTTGTTATTTAAAATTATTTTATTTTTTTAGACTTGAAAAACCTTCTGCAATATCTGACCACATGGTTTTAAAGCTTTGGTTAATCGTGTTAACTTTTGCAACGGTTTCGGGCTGGGCCTGAAAACTATCAATTATAATTTGCGGTTTATTAAAAAAAGGATTTGTGTAAACCCATATGGCAACAACTATAGCAAAAATTATTAAAGTATAAAAGCCAGCCTTGATGTTATTTTTGGCATCAATAACCTTGTTTTCCCTTTTTTTATCAATAATATTTTTACCTTCTTCCATAAATTAAAATGAATTATTTGTAGAATGACTAATACGACAGAACCATTACCTCGCCTTCTTTTGATTCGATGTCTCGACGCTTTAGCGTTAGTTTATCCTCGGCTTTAACGTTTTCGGCACCCATTTCCTTCAAAAAAGTCTTTAGGGCGTCAGGTTTTTGGTCGTCGCCATAGTCCATCGGTATAGTTATGTGTGCATCTAACATAACAGCAATTTTGGCCGCGGCTTTGGGGTCGATAACATCTGCGCCACCAATAGGTATAAATAATATGTGTGGGCTACCCAACACCTCGCGGGCCTCGCCAGTTATTTCAGTTGTAGTTACTGGGCCCAAAAAGGCAATGTCGATATCATCAATTGTAATTGTATAAACAGTATTTAAAACCTTCTTTATCTCTTTTCCAACTTGTCTTTGTATATAAAAAGATGCACCAGTTACATCTATACCCTTCATTTCATAGCGACCGGCACCGCGAATTTCAAAAGGTACAGTTTCGCCATATGAGAATAAATCAGTCCCTGAAAAATCATCTTCTAGGGTGGTTGAAATAGCTACATTTGAACCAAAACGAGATATACCCTTTGACCACTTTGAGTCTTTATTTGGAGGATTTACCACCAAAGTAAAATCGCCCTGAGAAATCTTAAAACACTCCTTGCCTAAATAAGAAATTATCATACCGTCTATTATAACATATTCAAAAAATTTGCGCACTTTCAGGTCTTTGTTTATATGTTTACATACCTTGCAAAAAGGTTGGTTTTATAGTAAGGTATGAGTATTAAATATTATTAGGAGGTCTAGGGAATACCTTAGACGTATACCACAAGATGTAACCCCTGTTCGTCCATCACAAGACTTTGGATGAGCAGGAACACTTGAGGTCTCCGCATTAATGCGGATTTTATATTTATATGAACACAAAAACAGAACTATTAGACAAGACTAGCGACAAGCCGTTAATCGAGGCATTGGTTGAAGGACCAGTTATTTCGATTACCAAAAACGCCGTTTATGTTAACCTAGGCCCATCTAGCACAGGTATCATTTATGGTCGTGAATTCATGGTAGCTCGTGACATTATCAAGAAAGTTGCCGTTGGTGATTCAATCAAGGCCAAAGTTGTTGATATTGAAAACGAAGACGGTTATGTTGAATTGTCTCTAAAAGAAGCTAAGCAAGCCCTAATTTGGAGCGAGGCTGACAAATTGATCAAAGCTAAAACCCCTATTGAGGTTACCGTGAAGGATGCTAACAAGGGTGGTTTGATCATTGAATGGCAAGGTATTATGGGCTTCTTGCCAGCGTCACAACTATCAGCTGAAAATTACCCTCGTGTTGCCGATTCAGACAAAGACAAAATTCACACTGAGTTGAAAAAATTAGTTGGTCAAAAACTAAACCTAACTATGATTTCAGCACTACCAAAGGAAGGCAAACTAATCTTCTCTGAAAAAACAGGTGAAGACGCAGGCCGTGGTGAAATGCTAATCAAATACAATGTTGGGGATGAAGTTGAAACAACTGTTGCCGGTATCGTAGACTTTGGAGTATTTCTAAAGCTTGAAGACCGCCTAGAAGGCCTAGTTCACATCTCAGAAATTGACTGGGGTCTAGTTGACGACACACGTTCACGATTTAAAATTGGTGACAAAGTTAAAGCCAAGATTATTGAAATCAAAGATGGTAAAGTTTCACTTTCTATCAAAGCATTGCGTGAAAACCCATGGAAAGATTTTGAAAACTCACTGAAAAAGGGTGACATCGTACAAGGTGTTGTTATTAAATACAACAAACACGGTGCATTAGTTTCGATCAAAGAAGGCGTTGCAGGTTTGATACACAACTCATCAATCGGTGGCGAACAAAGACTTCGCGAAAAACTAACACTAGGTAAAACATATGACTTCCAAGTTACATTGTTTGAACCAAAAGACCAACGTATGACATTGGTATTCATGGACCCAGACAAGAAATTAGAAAAAGTTGAAACTAATGAAACTAAAGAAGTAGTAGAAGAAAAATCAGAAGAAGTAAAAACTGACGCTGAATAATGTAAAAAATAAAAACTCCGTCCCAAACCTGGGGCGGAGTTTTTTAGTAATTAACACGGAGTTAATCTTATTGCTTTAGTTAGTAAGGGTTGATACAAACCCTTTTTACCAAAAAACCTATCAATACAGCCAATTTTGTGTACAAATGGGTCAATTTCTATAACTGTTTGCAAAATAGGATGATTTTTATCAACCTTGATAAAGCCGGCAATTATCAGCTTTAGCCATGTAAAGATTATACCCTTAACAACTAATCTGCCAATAAAGCCAAATTTCAATAAAAATTCACGTACGTAATACCATTTAAAGTTTTTCATATAAAGATGATTTCCTCCACAACAATACACCCTTTTAGGGTCATTGTAAATGACGAAAAACAGGACAATAAAAAACACCCCTTCTACCGAGGGGTGTTTTTTAAGTCTCCGAATTTTTTAACCTTCTAGTATTCGACTACTAGTTAGTTCGAAATGTTGCAGGCCATGTAATTGTTACATTACCCTTTGCATCAGTTGTGTATATTGAGTAGTAGTAAGTTGTATTTGATTGTAAACCTTGTAGGGCAACATTTTGACTAGTATGCATCATGTTGTCAGTCATTGCAGTTTGACCAGTAACGGTTGCACTGTAATCACCTTCTGTAAGCATTATCGGGCTAGTGCTGTAGTAAACTACACCAGTTGTATTTTCATTTGTATACCAAGCAACATTTGCAGTGTTTGTAGTAACATTTACTCCAGTACTAGAAATAATTGCAGCATCAACGTCTAATCCATTAGCGTTCCCCATACCGTTTGACATTTGAAAGTTTATTATGGCATTAGTTCGTGCACCTGAAATACCGTCAGCAGTTAAACCATTACGAGATTGGAAGTTTGAAACTGCAGATTTAGTTAAAAAACCAAAGTAGCCAGTAACTTTACCTTGTGGGTAAATAACACGGTCTTGGGCCAAGAATGTTTGTAAAGCCGTAACGTCAGCACCTGATTTACCAACTTGTAATTGACGAGTTAGTGTTAACGCACTTGAGATTGAAGGCGCAATTAGCATAGCTAAGGCCAAAGTAGTCGCACCAAAAGCAAATGCCTTTGAGATTTTTTGAGTATTAGTCATATATTTATTTGTTTTTAAGAATAATAGTTTCGTACCGAATTTGCATTTTCTTTCATCGGGCTTAATAACCATCCAAAGAAAAGCGATTTCTAAAATACACACAACTAGATAACCTCCGCTGAAAATGTTTAATCTTACACTTCAGGCGACCGGGATTTAAGGAGTTTACTATGCACAGCCAACTTAGAGACCCTTGCGATATAATAACTATATAATAATATTTGACAAAAATCAAGTTAAATTGTTTTATGACACAGATTTAGAATTAAACCTAATTTAAAGGTTTTTACAAAACCCCCATAAAACTAGCGGTTTTTTCGTAACCGTTTATGTATAGTGATTCTAAAATATTTTTGATTTTTGAGCGATTGGCAGTTAGTTTAGTAGTTTCGTTAGGTGACAAATTTCGTAATACGTATTTGTGCGTTGTGTTTTGACCAAATATGTTTTTAGGTTTGCGCGCATTACCATTACTGTCAGTTGGGCAAATACCAATGCGTAGTCGTATAAAATCGCGGGTACCTAATTCGTTAATGACTGAAATTAAACCATTGTGCCCCCCATCGCCACGGCCAAAAGCAAGTTTAAATTCACCAATTGGCAAATCAATGTCGTCATACACTATAACAATATTTTTATATTCAGTATTGTTTATGTTTTTATAGTCTAGAAACTTTTTAATAAACTTGCCCGATTCGTTCATAAAAGTATCGGGATAAATTATTTGGGCGCCACTTGGGGCCAAATCACGCAGTACAATTTGGCCCGCATTGTGCGGAGTGTTTTCATATTTTTTACCAGGGTTACCAAGTGCGAAAATATACATGAATAGATTATAACACAAAACCCCACCCCCTAACCCCCTCCCCATTGGCCAAGGCAACAAGGAGGGGGGGGGAATAAAAATAGTTCTTGTGGCAAGGGCGCGCGCAGGCTGGCGAGCCGAGCCAGAGCAATTTTCGCTCAGGAAAATATGCGGTCCTTGCGCAAGAAGCTATTTTTATTTTTCTCGCACCTACCACACAAAAACCCTATTTGTGTCAATATTTAAAAAAGTGTATACTAACACAGATGAATGAACAAATTAATCCATCAGTTGATGGCAAAAAAGGCAATTACGTTGATGATATCAAGGAACTGTTTAGGTTTTTAATAATTGCAGCAATTATTGTTATACCTATTCGGTATTTTATAATGCAACCTTTTGTTGTATCGGGCACTTCTATGGACCCAACTTTTCATGACAAAGAATATCTAATTGTCGACAAATTAACCTATAATTTAAACAAAATTCATAGGGGCGATGTTGTTGTTTTCCACTTCCCTAATGAAAATCAAAAGTATTTGGTTAAAAGGCTTATTGGTTTGCCAGGCGATACGATTACCCTAACAACTGACGGTAAAATAACAATAAAAAATACAGAACATCCAGAAGGCTTTACAATTTACGAAGCCTATTTACAAAATCATGATGGCGACAGTTTAACTATAACCATACCCGATGGAAAAGCTTTTGTACTAGGTGACAACCGACCGGTTAGTTATGATTCACGCGCGTGGGGCTTACTTGATGAGAAGAAACTAGTCGGCCGAGTATACCTGCGCCTATGGCCCCTAAACCGAATTAGTTACCTACCCGGTGAAACAGACCTGCTTAATAAATAATATTTTATAAAAATATGCCAGATAAAAAAACAAATCAGAATAAAGAACCTAAGAAGGAAATTGCCCAATCAGTTCGTGGTATGCGTGACATTTTGAATGAAAAATATTACCACTACCAAGGTTTTTTTGAAAAGGCCCAAGAAATAGCCATGTACTATGGTTTTAAACCAATTGAAACACCTGTAATGGAGCAAGAATCTTTGTGGGTCAGTGGTGTAGGTGAAGGCACCGACATCGTCGACAAAGAAATGTACACCCTTAAAACCAAAGGTGGCGATAAATTAGCATTGCGACCCGAATACACTGCATCAATCATGCGTGCGTATTTTGAAAACGGTATGCAATCAATGCCTCAACCAGTTATGCTATATAGTTATGGCCCAGTTTACCGTCACGATAACCCACAAAATGGTCGCTACCGCGAAATTCGACAATTTAATTTAGAAATACTTGGTACTGAAAAAAGCATTGCCGACGCACTAATTATTAAAACTGCTGTTTGTATACTAGAAGAAGCCGGTGCCAAAGAAATAATCGTAGACATTAACTCAATTGGTGACAAAGAATCTCGCCCGGGTTATATTAAAGAACTAACCAATTACTACAAAAAACACCTATCTGACCTTCCACCTATTGATCGCGAACGTTTGAAAACAAACCCGTTGCGTATACTTGATTCAAAAGACCCTAAAACAATTAAAATCAACGAAGGTGCGCCTGATTCAGTGGCAAGCCTGTCAGCAAGTGGCAAAAAACACTTTAAACAAGTACTAGAATATTTAGATGAAATGAATATTTCATACCGCATTAACAAAAACCTGGTACGCGGTTTGTCATATTACACCCACACCGTTTTTGAAATTATTGAAATGGGCGATGGCACCGAAGCCCCACTAACACTAGGTGGTGGAGGACGTTACGACTATTTAGCCAAAACACTAGGCGCTAAAAAAGAACTACCTGCTATGGGTATGGCTTTTGGTGTAGACCGTGTTATTGAATCATCTTGGTACAAAAAGCTTGAACCTCGTATAATGAAAAAACCAAAAGTTTACTTTATTCAACTTGGCCTTGAAGCTAAATTAAAAAGTTTGAACGTTGTTGAACAATTACGCTTGGCTCATATTCCAATAATGCAATCAATTTCAAAAGACACACTGGGCACACAACTAGCCATTGCCGAAAAATCAGGTGTACCCTATGCTCTAATTTTTGGCCACAAAGAAGCCATCGACAGCACTGTTATTGTACGCGACATGCACAATCGTAAACAAGAAACTATTAAACTAAGCGCCCTAGCTGAATACCTTAAAAAGCTTAAATAGTGATCCGTATGGATAAAAACATTGCTAAAAAAACTATAAAAAAATCGGTTGGCCTAGCTAAAACCTCTGCTAAAAAAGTGGTAGATAAAATAATTACCAATGGCGACGCCCGACTGCGTAAAATCAGTAAAGACGTAAAGCTAGCTGATATAACTAGTCCAAAATTTAAATCAATGCTTGCCGATATGTCAGCATCACTTGATTCACAAAGTGATGGCGTAGCTATTGCCGCACCGCAAATAGGTATAAACCTACGTGTATTTATGGTGTCGGGCAAAGTATTTGATGATGAAAAAAACCCACCAAAAACCCCTACCCCAAACCAAGTTTACATAAACCCTGAAATTATAAAGGCTTCAAAAAAATTAGTTTTAAAAGAAGGCGAAGGTTGCCTATCAGTACGATGGTTATACGGCAAGGTTAAACGCCACACAAACGTAACCATTAAATACCATGACCATACAGCCAAATTACATGTACGTGGTGCGGGTGGATTATTGGCCCACATTTTTCAACATGAAATTGACCACCTAAACGGAGTTTTATTTATTGATAAAGCCATCGACGTCGAAGAGATTTTACCCGAAGAACTAGAGACAAAATAAATGAGCGAAAATAATAAATTTGTATTTTTTGGCACACCTGAATACGCGGTACATGCATTAGAGTCATTGAAAAATTCTGGTTTTTTGCCAAGACTAATTGTTTGTTCGCCCGATGCGCGTGTTGGCCGCAAACAAATACTAACTGCCCCACCAGCCAAAGACTTTGCCATAGCAAACAATATACCCGTATTGCAACCCGCCAAAATTGACCAGTCAGCCATCGATGAAATTTTAAAATACGAACCACAATATGCAGTTGTGGCCGCCTATGGCAAAATCTTGCCGGCTAATTTGTTAGATGCGGTACCATACGGATTTTTAAATGTGCACCCATCACTATTGCCATTATACCGTGGCCCTGCGCCCGAAATTGGCCCTATACTAAATGGTGATGACAAAACTGGTGTAACTATAATATTACTAGACCCTATGGTTGACCATGGGCCAATACTAGCCCAACACTTGGTGCACCTAGGTGGCAATGAATTTGCCCACGATATGGCAATAAATTTATTTAAAGTTGGTGGCGAAATGTTAGCCGATGTTATACCTAAATGGTTAGCGGGCGAAACAAATTCAATTGACCAAAAACATGACCTGGCCACATTTACACACAAAACTAAAAAACTAGACGCTAAAATAAGTCTAACTGACGATGCAAAAACATTGTGGGCCAAGTGGCGCGCCCATTACCCATGGCCAGGGCTTTATTTTGAAATCGAACACGCGGGCATTCCTATGCATGTAAAAATCAATGAAGCTGAATTCATTAACGAAACCTTCACCCCCACAACAGTAACCCCCGAAGGCAAAAAACCAATTTCATTTACTGAATTTCAAAAAAATTATTTGCACTAAAAAAATTATCTAGAAATAAAAAAACCGCTTACTTAATTTCAGCGGTTTTGATAAAAATTTTGTTTTGTGCTTATTTACCAAAAACTAAACGCAACCTTCTAAAAAAATTCATTCCACTCAAAAAATGAGTAATTGGAATAAAAGAAGATTGAGGAAAATAGCCTGGTGCAAAACTGTGAAATGTCTCAAAAACATCTTTTGAAGATTTACCTTCAAAGATAAGATCAAACGAGGAACTTTGTATTTGACAATTCATACCTGAGATTCTTCTTTTACCTAACTGAATAGAAAATTCTTTCTCCTGGTTTGCTTGAATAGTGCTATCTTTAGGCCTTAAACCTTTAATAACTTTTTCGTTTGGTACCGCCGGTATTTGCAAAACGACTCTTGTTGCATTTTCATTTAAATACCGTAAGAGATCGTCTGAAATAAAGGATGATGGCTGTAGGTGTAAAAATTCATGAGAGTACTGAATAAATCCGGCTCCTGTTGGTGACCATTCGCCACAACCGCCATGATAGGTACCCTTTTTTTCTTTAAATTCTCTTGAGTCAACAATCCCACTGGGAATGAAAAACTTCAAACTTGCTTTAGGTGTTTCCTGTTTCATTTTTTTGTTTTTTATGTACCTAATTTACTTTGCGACAGCATTGCTTACTAGGTCACTGTTTGAAAATAACTTACTATGTAATTATAGCACCTTATATAGAAATTGTCAAGTATAAATACCCTTATTTTGTAAGGTAATTTTGCTAAAAATAAAAAAACCGCTTACTTAATTTCAGCGGTTTTAAATTATCTTAAGTAGGCTTTATGCCCGGGTTAACCTCATTGCAAGAATAAATCTTTTTAAAGCACTTAACTTGTGCAGTCCTAAAATTTCTTTCAAGACAGTAAGTGGGTGTTGCTTATCCTGTTGTCTTTCGTAAGAAATAACAGGAGCAATCGTACCGGCCCATAATCTTTTTTGCAATTTTTCCATATCAACGAGTCCTTGCCATGAATCAGTTTCAACTTTTAGCAAATAAGTTGTTTCAGCCGACTTGGCAGGTGCAAGTTGAGCAGTCGCATTACCCAATTTATAATCTCCAAACTCTCGAGTAATCCAACCGTTCCTTTTTGGATTATTAATCTTTTGATACTCTGGAAACGTAATGAGTGTAGCCCTAAGGAAGAATTTTCTAAGTGTTTCGTTTTTCATTAACGCTTCAAGATCGGTATTGATTTCGATGTACGGAACCAGGTCATAGTTCCAAACGGTTTGACCACAAAATTTTTGAGGTACTGTTTCAGTGTTTTTAAGCGTGATAACACTTTCTAATTCTTCGTCTTTTCTTAAATAAATGTGCATAATTTTAACGCCACTCTTCGGTCAGTAATAGGTTCGTTCCTAGAATCCGCCTCCAATATGGACTTCCTTAAAATTATATCACCTTATATAGAAATAGTCAAGTATAAATACCCTTATTTCGTAAGGGTATTTTAGCACTTTAGAGATGTGTGAAGGTTTTGCGGTGGATTGGGGTTAGGCCGTGGGTTTTAAGAGCCTGCATGTGGGCGGCGCTGCCATAGCCCATGTTTGTATCAAGCCCATATTGGGGGTATTTTTTGGCGTAATCTGCCATGATTTTGTCGCGCGAGACTTTGGCTACAATTGATGCAAATGAAATTTGCGGGTAGTCTTCGTCGCCTTTTATAAAAGTTTCTTGGTTTATGTATTCATCGGGCGCCTTTAACCCCCCGTCTAATAATACTTTGCAGTTAGTAGGCTGTATTTTATTTTGCTCTAGCATTTTTTTTAACGACTCAGCCAAAGCTTTTTTAATACATGGCGCAATACCAAATTTATCAATATTTTCGTTTGAAACGTATGTAATTGCAAAATCACATACACCCTGCTTTTGCCAATCCAAAATAACCTCTAACCATTTTTCGCGTTGCTTGGCCGAAAGTTTTTTTGAATCCTTCAATTTTAGCTTATGCTCTGTTTTTGCATTTTCAATAAATATATTAAAATCCTGCGTTAGGTCTTGCCTAACACAAAAACCAAAAGCACAAACGGCCACGGGCCCCGCCAACGGCCCCCGCCCAACTTCGTCAATACCAATAGTAAACATATCCATTAAACAATTTTAACACAAAAAAGCCGAACCTTGCGGTTCGGCCCCAGCTTTTCTAAAAATTATTTTGAATCACAACTAACCTCTTCTAGTTTATACTCAATACCATAAAACCTGTGGGCAATATATGGAATTAGTATAGGTACAGCAACAGTAATTAAATTAATAATTAAAAAAATTAAAATACTACTATGCAATAGATTGACATAATACAAAGAAGTAACTGAGCTAAAAATAAACATAATAATTGGGAAAAATAAATCCCCAGAACTATAAAAAACATTTTTAGACATAATGCCATAAACACATCTTACAATCATAGATGCCATTGCTGACAAAAAAAGAGCTACAATAAAGGCAATATAACCTATGGCAGGGTTAACTCTTATACTTTCCATAATAAACACAATACTTGCAGGCAAGAAAACCCCTAATGCAAAAAGGTCACTTTTTTTAAGTACCAATTCGATAAATTTGTTTAATTTTTTGTTCATAATAAGATCTTTTTCAACCTAAACAATATCACAAAAGCAATCTTTGTCAAACAAGCCACCCTCTTGGTATACTTAACCAACATGGATGAAAAAGTGACACAGACTAATACAGGTGATGCTAAAAATTTCGTGCATTTGCATGTGCATTCGCATTATTCCCTACTTGATGGATTATCAAAGGTAACTGATTTGGTTAAAAAGGCCAAAGAGTTTAATATGCCAGCACTGGCACTAACCGATCACGGTGCAATGTATGGCGCAATCGAATTTTATAAGGCCTGCAAAAAAGCCGACATTAAACCAATCATTGGAGTCGAGGCATACATTGCCAACCGCACACGGTTCGACAAAGAGGCCGGTGTTGACACAAAACGCTACCACCTAACACTACTAGCTAAAAATCTAGAGGGCTATAAACATTTAATGAAAATGGTTTCACTGGCAAACCTAGAGGGCTTTTACTACAAACCCCGCATGGACAAAGACCTATTAAAACAATATGGTGCCGGTATTATTTGCCTATCGGGTTGCCCAGGCAGTGAATTTATACAACTACTTCGCAATAAAAATTACAAAGAGGCTCGCGAATTGATAAAGTTTTATACCGAATGTTTTGACGATGTCTTTTTAGAGGTCATGTGCCACAAAGAAACTGATTTTTACAACGAATGGTACAAACAAGTCATCCCTGAAATTAAAAAGATTTCAGAGGAATTAAATATACCCATGGTTGGTACTTGGGATTCGCACTATTTATGCGCCGACGATAACGAGGCCCACGACACATTACTTAAAATCAACACCAACAGTGATAATTTTAAAATGGATGGCAACTGGTCGTTCATTGACCAAAATACAGCCTACGAAGAATTTAGCGATGTTCCAGGGGCAGTAGAGAACACAATGATGGTGGCCGATTTAGTTGATATTGATATCGACACCAGTTCATGGTTCTTCCCCACCTTCCCAATACCTGCTGGCACAACATTTGAAAGCGAATTGTTGCAATTAGTTGAACAAGGCTACATTGATCGCAAAATTGAAAAAACGCCTGAAATAGTTGAACGTGTAAATTTTGAATTAAAAGTTATTCAAGACAAAGGCTATTCATCATATTTTTTGTGTGTGTCTGACTTTATGAAAAATGCAACACGCATGGGCATATTTAACCAAACACGTGGATCGGCCGCTGGTTCAATGGTTTCATATTTAATTGGTATTTCAAACATTAACCCAATGAAGTACGGCCTACTCTTTGAGCGTTTTCTAAACCCTGACCGGCCATCATTGCCCGATATCGACATGGACTTTGCCGACACTAGACGCGATGAAATTATTGACTATGCCCGAGGTAAATATGGGGCTGATGCAGTGGCCCAAATTGGTACATTTGGTACTATGGCGGCCCGTGGTTCGGTCAAAGACGTGGCGCGTGCATTGGGTTACCCGTATTCAACCGGTGACCGTATTTCAAAATTAGTACCTATGGGCTCACAAGGCTTCCCTATGACAATTAAACGCGCACTTGAATTAACCCCTGAACTGGCCGAAGCATATGAAACAGAACGCGATGTCAAAACAATTATTGACATGGCTAAAAAAATCGAAGGTAACGTGCGCCACATTTCGGTGCATGCCGCCGGCGTTGTTATATCACCCACTGGTCGTATCGATGACTTCTCACCAGTACAGTTTGACCCCAAAGGCGAAACTAAGGTTATAACCCAATACAGTATGTACACGGGCGACCGCGAAGGTATTATTAATTTACCTAAATTCGACTTCTTGGGTTTGCGCAACCTTTCAATTATTGCCGAGGCAATTGAACGGGTTAAAAAAATTCGCAATATTGAAATCAAACTTGAAGATATACCAATGGATGACAAACTAACCTACGAATTGTTTGGCCGTGGCGAAACAATGAGCGTTTTTCAATTCGGCTCTAGTGGTATGCAAAAATGGTTAAAAGAACTAAAGCCTTCGACACTTGAAGACCTAATCGCCATGGCATCACTTTACCGACCAGGCCCGATGGCTTTTATACCTGACTATATTGAACGTAAACACAACCCAAGCAAAATTAAATACCTAGACCCTCGCATGGAGCCAATTTTAAAAACGACATATGGTATTATCGTGTACCAAGAAGATGTGATGAGAATGGCCACCGACCTGGCCGGCTATACACGTGGTGAATCTGACAAGTTTCGTAAAGCAGTAGGTAAAAAGATTCCCGAAGAAATGGCCAAACAAAAAGACCACTTTATTGATGGCTGTATTGAAAATGATATGCACCCACGCGCCGCCAAGGAACTATGGGACATGATCGAAACATTTGCCGCCTATGGTTTTAACAAATCTCACTCGGCCGTGTATGCACTGCTCGCATATCGCACAGCGTACATGAAGGCTCACTACCCGTCTGAATACATGACGGCTGTACTGACTTGCGAATCTGACAACCTAGACACAGTAACTGAAATGATTGTCGAGGCTAAACGTATGGGCTTTAAAATACTACCCCCATCAGTCAATGAATCATTCTCAGACTTTACCACGGTGGTTGAAGACGGCGTCGTGACCGACAAAATTCGCTTTGGTTTAAAAAGTATTAAAAACTTTGGCTACGAAATTGGCAAAGCCATAATTAACGAACGTAAAACAAATGGTAAATTTACCACTATTGATAATTTTATCGAGCGCATACAACACAAAAATTTAAATAAAAAATCAATGGAGGCATTGATACAATCAGGCGCGCTTGATGATTTTGGCGAACGCAACCAATTAATGCAAAGCCTTGAAAAAATACTTGAGCATCGTAAATCAATTGGGGCCAATACCGAACAAACATCACTATTTTCATTAGGCCTAGAGTCTCGTGCTATGCAACTAGAGGTGTGCGAACCTGCAACCCAAAAACAAAAACTAGACTGGGAGAAAGAGTTGCTAGGTTTATACATTTCGGGTCACCCACTAGATAAATATGACGGCAAATCAAGCCTAACTATCAAAGAAATTATTGATAGTACTAAAAAAAATACAGTCATAAAGTTAGTTGTATTACCTATAGGTTATCGCAAAATCTTTACTAAAAACAACGAACAAATGGCTTTTGTAAAACTTGAAGACAAAACAGGTTCAATCGAGGCCGTTGTGTTCCCTAAAAACTTCAAAGAGTTCTTCCCAGCTATCGAAAAAGGCGAGCCAATTGGCCTGGCCGGCAAGGTTACATTGCGCAACGATGAAAAAAGTATTATAATCGAAGCAGTAAAGGCGCTTTAGACACTTAATTTAGCCAATGATTTCTATGCCTATGAAAGACTTGACTAATTTAGATAATAAGTGTATAATGTGACTATACAGATCATTAAAGCTATGGAAATAGGACTACTTGTAGTTGAAGAGTTTTGTACCAGATACAATAACTTCAAAAATTCACGCCCTAATGCTAAAAAAGCTCAATTAAAAGAAGCTTTTGACCGCATCTGTTCTAGTGTTTACACTAAATTTGCCCCCGAAATGCCAGCTTTGGATATTCATGATATCAAAGACTTCAAGTCATTTCTTGCCCCAAACCTCAAGAAGCGCCGAGAATTCAACAAGGTTAAAAATGAGGAAAGAGAGATTTACTTTGAAATCCAACAAGAATTGTTTGCAATTCAAAAAGCAAAACAAGAGCGGGAGGCACTTGAAATAAAGAGAGAGTTCGATAAGTACCCAACCTTTATGTCCCACTAAAAGATCTACTTAAAAAGCCGGTTATAATGACCGGTTTTTTTTATTTTTACACAGAAGAATAAAACAAAACCCCGACAATGTCGGGGTTTTGTTTTATTTAACTTTAGTATTCTCGATAGTGTCCATAACTTTCGTTATTTTTGCTGTATAATCGGGAATAACCGAGTTATATCTGGCAAGCTTACCCTTTGTGTCTTTACCTTTATAGTAACGACTTGTATTCGGGTTATTACCACCTAGGTGTTCACCTAGAGATTCAATCGCCTGGTCATATGATTTGAAACCAATTTTACATGATCCCCAACCGAAGGCACTAAAGGTTACGCTTTTACACGCAAACTTACCTCCAGTTGACTCAATAACGGCAAGCGCCGGTATTAGTCTCCAATCGATATCGTTTTTATCGGCGACTTCAACCATTTGTTGACCATATCCAGCAAGAGGCATGTTATTACTCTTGAAGTATTGGTCGATCTTTTCAGCACGAACATCAGGAGTTACGGCCGAATTTGTAGAGTTCATTTCGCCTGTAGTGATCGTAGCACTTACCGGAACACCCGATAGGATATTCGTTACCATAAGTGGCATTACTATC
The DNA here is from genome assembly GCA_017992305.1 of Minisyncoccota bacterium. GTDB lineage: Bacteria > Patescibacteriota > Minisyncoccia > Phycocordibacterales > UBA9973 > MFUC01. Next base: position 6,026 of record JAGOOX010000001.1, on the reverse strand, counting down.
AACGACTGGAAAAATGTTAATTTTATTTTACTATACATAGTTGCAAGTTGTGCACCTGCGGAACCCGTGACTGAATGTTTCTTGCCTTTAAAAGCAAAATCCCAATACGTTTTGGGATTAGTACAAGTATAGCAAAACCGAACCTAAAAGTCAAGTCATTTTACTTGACTTTTAGGTGTTTTGTATCATAAAAAGCCTTATTTTATAAGGCTTTTTATGACTTTTGCACATGTTTTTATATATTTTATTGACCCTTTTGAACCTGCATAGTCTTGACCAAATTCAAGCATTCGGCCAAAAAGTTGACCTCCATTGCCCTGAACCGTTCCAAGCCCTCTTTTTTATACTCAACTAGTGGTTCGCGTTGGCCGTAGGCACGCAAATTAACCGAATTTCGCATGTATTCCATAGTTTCTAGGTGGTCGATCCATAATAAATCGTTAGTGTACAAACAAATTTGCTTGAAGGTATTATAAAAAGCCTCCTCGCCAAACTCCTTTATCTTGTCATCAAAAATCGCATCTACATCGGTAAAGGTTGTACGTATTTGATCAATTACTATATCAAGTTGGGCTTTGTCGCTTTCAACCAATTTAGCTCTACGAGCGTAAATACTGTTTCGTTGAGTGCTTAGCACGTCGTCGTATTCCAAAGTGTGTTTACGAGCATCAAAATGAAAGCCTTCAATTTTAGCCTGGGCGTTTTCAAGAGTTTTGGTTATCATACCGTTTTCAATTGGCTGATCTTCGGGTATACCAAAACGACCCATCATAGTTTTAATACGCTCTGAACCAAATATGCGCATTAGGTCGTCTTCAAGAGATACGTAAAACACTGTTTCGCCCGGGTCACCCTGACGGCCAGCACGGCCACGCAACTGGTTATCAATTCGGCGTGCCTCGTGGCGTTCAGTACCAATAACGTATAAACCACCCATGGCCTTTATTGCCTCTTGATCTTCTACATTAACTGGCATACCACCCAAAATAATATCAATACCGCGACCTGCCATGTTTGTGGCAACCATTACGCTACCCCGTCGGCCGGCTTGAGCAATTATTTCACCCTCTTTTTCGTGGTTTTTAGCATTTAAAACAGTATGCTTTACACCCTCGCTATTTAAATATGCCGACAACAATTCGCTTTTTTCAATTGAAACAGTACCTATCAATACAGGTTGACCATTTTTTTGTAGCTCTTTAACCTTTTTAGCAACGGCGGCAAATTTACCTTTTTCAGTTTGAAAGATTTGGTCATTGTGGTCGACACGTTTAATCGCACGGTGTGTAGGCACAGGTATAACATCAATTTTGTAAACTTTATAAAATTCTTCGCGTGAAGTCATGGCAGTACCTGTCATACCAGATAGTTTATCGTAGAACCTAAAGTAATTTTGGTATGTAATTGAACCAACAGTTCTAGTTTCTTGCTCGACTTTAACACCCTCTTTGGCTTCAATAGCTTGGTGCAATCCATCGCTCCAACGGCGGCCTGGTTGCATACGGCCAGTAAAAGGATCGACGATTATAACTTCTCCATTTTTAACAACATAGTCGCGGTCTTTTAGGTACAGTGCCTTGGCGCGTACTGCATTTTCAAGGTGGTGCACATAACGAATACCCTTTTCGGTATAAATATTTTCAACACCCATTTCATTTTCAGTCTTTGAAATACCACTATCAGTTAGCTGAATGGCCTTCATTTTTTCATCGATTGAGTAGTCTTCGGTTTCGTGCAAATTTCGGGCAATACCTGCAAATTTTGCATACAGTTCATCACTATCTTCGGCTGGTTGTGAAATAATTAATGGTGTTCGGGCTTCATCAATTAAAATAGAGTCTATTTCGTCAATAATTGCATAGTTGTGACCTCGTTGGTTTTTTTGATCTAAACTATATATTAAATTGTCTCGCAAATAGTCAAAACCAAATTCGCTATTGGTACCATAGGTAACATCGGCCTGGTAAGCCTCGGGGCGTGTACAAGGGCGCAGTTTTTCATAGACAACACGAAATACTTCTTCATCATTGGTATCTTCGGGTGCAACAACGCTAGGGTCATACATAAATGAAGTTTGACCACCAATGACCGAAACACTTACACCTAGGTAATTAAATACCTGCCCCATCCAACCAGCATCACGACGTGCAAGGAAATCGTTAACAGTAATAATGTGCACACCCTTGCCTGACAATGAATTTAAAAATGCAGGTAATGTTGCAACCAATGTTTTACCCTCACCCGTGCGCATTTCAGCAATGTTGCCTTCGTGAATGATTTTGCCACCAATTATTTGTTCGTCGTAATGACGTTGACCAATCGTGCGCTTTGAAGCCTCGCGCACCAACGCAAAAGCCATTGATTCGACGTATTCGTCAAAACCTTTTTCACTAACCCTTGTTTTTAAATCAGCAACAATAGCCTTTAATTCATCAGCACTTTTGCTGGCCAATTCAGGTTCGTGCTTATTAACAAGCTCCGCAAAAGGAGTGTATTTTTTCTTTGTCTTTTCGCGTATATCGCCTCCAAAATTGAAAAATCCCATAAGGTAGACATTATAGCAAATAAAGGCCTTTTTTGCTATAACCAGGTCTTTATAAAATAGAAAACACTCCGGCTATCGAACGGAGTGTTTTCTTAAAAAGCGTATTAAGAAATATTATTTCTTCTTTTTAGCTGTTTTCTTTTTTGCTGCTTTTTTAGCTGCTTTTTTTACAGTCTTTTTAGCAACTTTCTTTTTTGCTACTTTTTTAACTGCTTTTTTAGCTGCCTTTCTTTTCTTTGCTGCCATAAACATTAATGCATATTATTTATAAGCGCAACGTGATGCGACCAGGTAACCATCTCGTTGCTATACATATATTATCGTTTAATAGTTATGTAATAACAATATTTTTAGCATTAGTATGTGTGGAAAAGTTAAAAAAGTATATACGTAAATTATTATTTACATAAACTTATAAAAAATAATAAATTTTCTATATTTTTTATATATAAAATAGCTTTTTTAATAAAATTATCTATATGTAAACTATTATTTACAAACGAAATATAGAAAATATAAAAACAAAATTAAAAAATTAGTCACATCCCCACCTCCTAACCCCCTCCCCATCAGCCAAGGCTGACAAGGAGGGGGAAGAAAAATATAAAATAGTTCTCTAAGCAGGGGCTTCGCAGCGCGTCGGCGCGAGACTGAGTAATTTTGTCTCGACAAAATATACGTACCCTGCGTGAGAAGCTATTTTTATTTTTCTACAAAAAATCAAACGGTATAAAACAAAAAAAATTACCCTCTTGATGCAGGTAACGAGTCAAACTCCACAAAGTCAATAAGTGAGTGAAATCGATGCCTGCATGAAAGGGGTAATTTTTATATACGAAATGGAGCCTACACTAAGATGACGCCCCCGAACCCTTATTATTACAAATATAAATTTAAATGCAATAGGCCACGTAGATGAAGCTTGTAATTGCTCCTCCTCGGGTCCTCGGGTCGCCCTATCCTGGGCTCAACCAGACCAAGCTCGTCAAAGCAATTACAAACTTCATCTAAACAACAAAACCGCCCGAAGGCGGTAATGTTGTGACTTTAACCAGTTACAATAAATCGTTTCTGGTTGGAGTTCTTAACTCACAAATAGAGTATAGCAAGATATGTTCTGTTTGTCAAGTTTTTGTGGTTTTTATGTGGAAAAGTGAGTATTCTAACCTATTTAGCGTACTGCGTAGCCTCGTCGAATTTGACTGATAGCAGTTTAGACGAGCCGTCGGCCCCAATAGTTACCCCGTACAATACCCCAGCGCGTGACATGGTCTCGCGGTTGTGGGTTACAACCACTAGTTGTGATAGTTTTGAAAGGCGTTCGATCATGTCACCGTAACGGCGCGAATTTGCTTCATCGAGTGCGGCGTCAGTTTCATCTAATACCAAAAACGGTGGTGGTGTAACCTGACTCATTGAAAATAGTAGTGCAATAGATGTTAGTGACCTTTCGCCACCTGATAGCATGTGCAGGTCTTTAACCTTTTTATGAGGCAATGACACATTAATGTCTATACCCTGTTCAACCACAAAGTCACCTTCTTTGTTGTCGGCCACATCATCATCGTCTTTGCGTTTATGTTCGGTTACAACACTCAAAAATGCATTACCACCACCAAACATTGATGCAAAAAAGTCTTTAAACACATTGTTAATGTTTAATATGCCCTCATTGAACAACTTATTCATTTCTTCGCGTAAATCAACGACCAAATTAGATAGGTTTTCAATACTACCCTCTATATCATTAACCTCCTTCTCTAAAAACTGGTCACGTTCGGCGGTTTCATTAAATTCTTTGACTACCTCGCCTCCTCCAATACCGCCAAGCTCTTCAAGTTTTATTTTAAGGCGCTCTAGTATGCGACGAGACTCAGTATGGGCTTCTTTACTAGGTACATTAACTACCTCTGCACCACGAGCTTTGTGAATTATCGCTGGGCCTAATAGCATTGCCATCTCCTCTTCGAATGCGGGGATAAAATTTTCGCGCTCACCCAAATTTTGCATGTCGCGTTCAAGTAGGGCGATTTTTGTTTTGACTTCACCTTCACGTTCTAAAATACTGCGCAAAGCAAATTCTTTGTTTTGAATATTTCGATTAGCAGATTGAATAGAACTTTCAATTTCGTTAACCTTGCCGTTTAATTCAACAACTTCAGCATCGGCAATTTGCATTTCGGCCAACAATTTGTTTTTTTCAACCTCAAGCTCAATCAGTTTTGATTGATTTTCAGCCTGCTTAATGTCAGCCTCGCTGGTAACTAATTTATGTAAAATACTTTTAATACGCTCAATATGGTTTTTGATTTCGTCAGGCCTTGAATTTAAAACCAAATCCAAAACCGAAGCAACAACTCTAAATTCTTCCTTTAAAACACTTAGCGATATAGTGCCGGCCGAGTCTTTGCCATAGCTACCTAGCATTGATATCATACCATCAATACGCGCAATTGATTGACCAATATTTTGCCGAGCCGATTGCTTATCGTGCAATGACCTTTTCAAATTATTTAATTCAGTTGTATCAATATTTGCCCGTTCAACATTGTCAGTACCGGTAATTTCAGACTTTATATTTTCAAGTAAATTCTTGTTTAAAATTAGTTCTTGTTCAATGGTTTGACGGTCTAATAACAACAGGGCCTTTTCATTACTATAAAATTCAACTGTTCGGGCCTCTAGTTCAGTACGCACGCTTTCGGCCTTTTCAATTTTTTCAACCTGGCGCTTTAAAAAAGTTAAGTGCGGTGCCAATTCGCGACGAAGTGACCCTACTTCTTTTAAATTAGCCTTGGCTTTTTCAAGCTTTTTCTCGGCGTCTTTCATTCTTAGTTGATATATCCTTAACCCCAGGGCGTCTTCGATCATGTTCTTTCTGTCCCGCGGAGTTGCTGACAGTATTTTATCAGCCTCGCCTTGCGAAATAATGTGGTGGCCCGATGCGCCAATATGAACACTTGCCAATAACTCAGTGACGTCTTTTAACCGTACCTCGCTACCATTGATTAAGTATTTATTGGCCCCGTCGCGAAAGACTTCGCGCGAAATGCGTACTTCGTCAAAGTTTAAATCAACCTTGATATCAGATGAATTTTGAAAAGTTAATTTGCGGTCAGTATTGTCAAAAACAATTTCAACCTTGGCGCGATTCAACTGTTCTAAATTTTTTGAGCCCTTGAATATTAAATCAGCGCCAGCCTTTGACCGCATAGATTTGTTTGACTGTTCGCCCAAAACAAAGCGAATAGCTTCGACAACATTAGATTTACCCGAACCATTGGGTCCAACAACCGCAGTAACAGGCGAACGAAAATCAAGCGAATGCTTTTTCGCAAATGATTTAAAACCGCTTAGCTCTAAGCTTTTTAGTTGCATATATATGTATATTGTATCGTTAGAGTGGAACTTTATCAAGGTAAAAAATAAAAGCCTTGCTATAAATTACAGCAAAGCTTCTATTTTTTAATCTAACCAACCT
>JAGOOX010000015.1 GCA_017992305.1 Minisyncoccota bacterium | reverse complement strand
TCTTGGCGATAGCTAACACCCCAAAGTTAACCGCTGCTGTGAATGGTGGTTACCGCAAGAAAAACTACTTGCTGTCATTCACACTGGCAGTATTGTTTTTATTTAATTTTACAGATGTGAAGTCTCAGACCTCAGACTCAACCACTGCAATGTACCGTCAATTCGAAGCTAAGTCAGCTCAGTTTGACAAAATGTTCAATGACGAAGCTAACAATAGGCTTATCTTTACATACGTGAAAGACGTAACAGTTTTAAACGGTGTAGATATGAAGCCTGGTGTAAAAGTTTTATTTATGGACAAAAAAACAGGTACTGTTGCACCTGCTCCAACGGCTTTAACAAATGCTAAGCACGTTTACATGTACGAAGGTAAACTCTTCTACAAACTAGACAGCACAAGTATTTACAGCTATGACCTCAAAAACGGCAGTACTAGGCTTTTGCTTAGCACTAATAGTCAGATTTTAGGTTTTTGGAACATGAGCAATAACCGAATTTTGGTTAACGCTAGAAATGGTGGTCAGGCAACAATGCTCGGAGCATTAACCGTTGGTATTACGTCTCGTCTTGCAGTTTATAATTACGAGACTGGCGAAACAAACAACATTTCAAACGAACCAAATATTTACCAAGCTTTCAATATTGGTGAAAAAATTGTTTTCTTTGAATCAGGTGCATGGTTTAATAAACCAGGTGTTAACTTTAGGGCCAATATTTATGACCCTCAAACCAACATGGTTTATTCTAGAACTGACTTTAACATTCTTGGTTTAAACATTCCAACTTCTGACTCTACATTTATTCTTTGGTACAATCCTGCACAGGGTGGCCCATGGAGAATGGCGATTGTTGATGTTAACAAAGACCTGAACGGACTAACCTTTAACAGGGAAGACGTTTTAAAAGTCGGTGGTTTCTGGGCTCCTCCAATTGTTGGTAAGGGTGGTGATATTGACCCAGCCTCACCTAGCCCCTATTTTATGAATAATGAAAGGGTAACTGGTGGTAATTGGTGGGTTGAAAACTTAAAGACCGGTGAGATCAACACTCGACCTTTTGATGAGGTTTGGTCTATGAATTTATCAACCTTTACTAATTCTTTTGTTGGTAAGTATCGCGACCATGTTCGTGACTGGCCTATAACTGAGGGACGTTTAGTTGATGGTAGGTTCGTTTCTCTTGGTTCAAACTGGTTTTTTACAACCAAGCTTTATGGCCAAACTGGTGCAATAAAAAACACCAAAATAGTTGGGCTTAAGGTTTACCCAAACCCTGCTGTTGATGGTTTCGTTACTATCGATGTACCGGCAAATGCCGATGTTGAAGTTTACTCTGTGACTGGTCAGTTGACCTTTTCACAGAAGGTCTTCAACAGTACACAAATACCTGTTAATTCAGGTGTCAATATAGTAAAAGTCAAAATCGACAATTCTGTCCAAACCATCAAGGTTATAGGACGCTAAAATATTGGCCCCTTACGCAAGTAAGGGGCTTTTTTATTGTTTTACACATGCAGCCTTTTATATTTGTTGTGTAGTGCTATAATATATATATGAAATTTAAAGAATCATTTAAAAAGCCACTAACTACACTGTTTGTTTTTATACTAGGTATTTTTGTTGTTTCAGGCTTGTCATATATTACAACTGTTATGGGTGCGGCACCTAATAATCCACCGTCAAGCAATACGTTTATTCCAATAAATACAGGCTCTGTAACTCAGGGCCGATGCCGTGCTGAAAATACCGACCAGGTAATTGATGTCTACGACTCCAATAATAATTTAACTGCTTTTTATGATGACTGTAAAGATGGCGGTGATGGTTATGAGGGGTCAGCAGTACTCTTTACTAATGGGGTTTTTGTAAAAACCCCTAAGACTAAATTTCAAATAACTGGTGATCCTTCATCTAATTACAAATACGGAGCTTTATATGCAGGGTGTACAGGTGATTCAGGTCTTATTTCTGACACTAATATTAGAGACAAATGCGGAGGTGCTGCTCCTGGTAGCCAGCCCGAAGTATTTTTATATGGTGACATAAACATGATCGACCTAATTGATCAAAATCAAACAGGTGAAAAACCTCTTTGCATAAGCGCAGGAGGTACTAATAAACCCCCAAAAGGCCAAGTGATGGTTTGCCCATAACAATAAAACTATATAATGAAAAAAGTTGCACTAGTTAATTTATCTACATACGAAGACATATCTAATTGGCCTTCTTATGATCAAGATATTGATTTTTTGAAAAATAACAATATTCCATTTGTTGATTATGCCGCCAATTTTTCATCGAAAAATGATTTATTGAAAAACTTTAACAAGGCTTTAAACGATCAAGATGTCCAATGTATTTGGTTTGTTTGTGGTGGTAATAAAATAATAGAGTCTGTTAATTTACTTGATTGGGAACAAATAAAAAATAGTCAAAAAGTGTTTATTGGGTTATCTGATTTTACGCATTTTTCATTACTAGCTTCAGTGCATGGACTGGAATCTTATTACGGTCTTGCCTTAAAAAAAATTAGCAAGTATTATGATGCAGAATCACAAAAAAGGGTTGCAGGTTTTTTGATATCAGTTTTAGAAGAAAAAAAAGAAAAACTCGATTACGTGTACAGTAAAGATAGCGAACCCGTCATTGGTGGCCACTTGATAGCTACTATATTTATGATAAATAAATTTAGCATATCTTTAAAAGGAAAACATTTATTTATAGAACATCATAATTTTATAGGGGAGACACTGGATGATTTGGTTTATTACGTAAATCAGCTGTGTTTAACTTTAGAAAAAAACAAGCCTCTATCTATAGTACTGGGTCATAGTATCTCTTTTGACAGCGAGGGTAAAGAGATTGATTACAAGATTGTAAATAGTAAAATTTCAAACCTAATAGGTGATTGCCTGACTATACCAGTATCAGAAGTTGACCATTTTAGTAGAATAATAAAATTTAATTAAATGATAAATGGGAGGATTGTTGTAATTACAGATTGTTATGATGTTGCCTATAATGAAATAAGGGCGACAATAATTAATGAACTTAAAAATAGCGAAATAGGTGACCTTGTTTATATAGAGCCAGTAGTGAGGGTCGAAAACTTTTCATTAATTAATGCTAGTTTTATACTAAGACTTCTTGCTGAGTCATATTCAGAAGGCACCACCTTCTTGGTAATAGTAAATCCCTTAAAAGAAAGACCTGCTCGCGTGTTTGGAAAAACTAAAATAAAAAATTTTCATTTTATAGGAGCCAATACAGGTATTTTTGATTGGTTTTTGAATGATTTTGGTGTTGATTCTTTGTATGAGCTTAATGACCCAGGATTCCTTCCTTTTGGTGGCAAGTATGTACATGCACCAGCAGCGGCAAAAATATCAACTGGGGCTAACTTTAATGATTTAGGTAAAGAATTTCCAATTGAAAAATTAAAAAAACTGAGTTTTGAAGATGGCGTTGTTGTGCATGTGGATAATTTTGGTTTAATTAAATTTGTTTATTCAAAAAAGGACTTTTTAGAAAACGAGGAGTTTTTAATAAAAATCGGCAGTGTAAGTATTGAAGCTGTGTTTTCACAAAGAATGATGAGCAAGGACACGGGTCAATGGGTAGTGTACCCTAGTAGCTCTCTTGACTTGATGGAGCTGGGCAAAGTCAGATGTGATGGAGCTAGGGAGCTGGGAATAAAAATTGGTGACAAAATAAACATAATTAAAAAGCCTGTTTAGTTTTAAACAGGCTTACCTTTAAATAAAATTTTTTAAAAACATCTCTGTGCCAAATCCTCCGGTAACCAACCTCTCTCTTTTGTTTTGTAACATTTTTTGAGTCCAGTCAGAAGCTCCGCCACCAGCCAAGGGGTGCACTTCACCTTTGTTGTTTTTTGCACTTAATCTGTAGCATAGGCCATTGTAATATCTGTAGCCAGAAACTCTCGATAGATCAAAGTAGAAATTAACATCTGGAAATTCTTTACGTAAAGGTTCGAACAATACTTTTTCGGTATGCTCAAGTTCTCTGACCAGTGACTCAATTTCTACATCCAAAGGAATCTCTCTGGCATGTTTTACGCAGCCTGGTAGTTGGATATTAAAATCTTCAATCAGGTTAACACTTTTTTTATTTCTAATATCGTCTTTTTTAATTAAACCTAAATAAATAAGTTGGTCTATTATTTTTAAGTTAGATAAAGAAACATCGATACTGTGTACGTCGAAACCCTCACTGTTTGATAGGTGTAAAAAATTCAACCATGACTTTATGTGGCTACTTATAGACATAATTTCAAACATATTGAATCCTGTATCTATGCCTGACGAGGCCAATGCAAAAGATTTAAAGTGAGACTGTAGTGACTTTTCTATCAAAGACGATTGCAGTCTAACAAGCCTTTGGCTTGTTGCAAGATTGATAGAGTCTTTTTTTGTTCTATCAAGGTCCTTTATTCTCGCGCATTCAATAGCCAGAGCCATTCTGGTATCGCCAGTAACTTCGACATTTCTTATTGTTGACAGTATGGTTTTTGAGCTAATGGGTGTCAATACGCTATTTGCGCCTAGTACAGACACGGGAGATAGCTCTATAGGCTTGAATACTTTAGGTAGTACGCTATATAACAGCATGTCAATCCTCATTAATTCAATAGGGTTTGCGTCAGAGATCTGTGTTAGTCTATTGTTGTTATGATTCTTTAGTATCTCTGAGCTTTTTATGAAAGGTATTTTTTTCTCATATAAACTTAGTAATAATGTGTGTAAATCTGACCAATTCAGTTCACTCGCCATTAAATTCAGCAGGTCAAGCTCTTGGCCAATTTTTTCATTAATCCTATCCAGGGCGGTCTTTTTACTTTTTTCCATAATTATTTAATTTTTAAGTTTTTTGTAGTATAACATGAAATTAAACAACATCAAGACACGATAAAAGGCTATGTGACATAACTATTTTTAAATTTTAAAAAGTGTATTTAAATAAAACGAACAAGGGTTTCAGGGGTTAGTTGTGCTGTTGACGGCAACAATTTACCTCAAAAGAAATTGGCAAAAGTTATTCTAAGGTAAAGCCACCGCGCAATCGGTGGCTTTTTTATGGTAAAATGTATTTATATGAAGAATGTTTTAATAATTATATTAGTAATCTTTGCCGTAGGCTTGGGTGTTTACTTTGTAAACAGAAGCGGCAACAATAAACCCATTGAACAAGTTACACAAAATAATGCACTAGAAAACTTAACACAAACCAATACAACCACTGACCCTATTACAAAAAATAATCAAGATAATAAAAAAATTATGTACGCAATATTAAATACAAGCATGGGCGATATTACAATCAAACTTAATGACGCAACCCCAAAAACAGTAGCAAACTTTACTAAACTAGCCGGCGAGGGCTTTTATAACGGTACAAAATTTCACCGTGTTATTAAAGGCTTTATGAACCAAGGTGGTGACCCGCTTTCAGCTGACGATACTAAAAAAGCTATGTGGGGTACAGGTGGCCCAGGTTATAAATTTGATGACGAAATAACTGCAACCAATAAAAACGACGTTGGTACAATTGCTATGGCTAATGCTGGGCCTAATACTAATGGCAGTCAATTTTTTATTAACGTTGCGCCAAACAATTTTCTAGATACTAAACACACTGTATTTGGTCAAGTTACAAACGGTATGGATGTGGTCACAGCGATTAATAATACAAAAACCGATACTACCGACAAACCACTAACACCTGTTGTAATTACAGGCATTACATTAAAATAAATATGAAGTATTTTAAAATCGTAATCATAATAATAATTATTGCGTACTTCTTTCCAAAAAGTTTTGTAACTTACCCTGGTTATATGACTCAGGAAAGTTATAATATGTGGGAATCTACTAAAAAACATTGTTATGGTTTTGTGTATGCCCCAGTTAGGGAAATGGCCGATGCTACTGAAAATTCTTGGTGTATAGGAATGCTAATATGATTTACATAGACGTACGCACCCCCGACGAATATAACGAGGTCCATGTACCGGGTGCCATAAATTTTGATTTGGCCGAAATGATGCTGGGCGAATTGCCCGACGTGCCACTTGATGCCGAAATAGTTTTATACTGCCGTTCAGGTGGCCGAGCCGAAACTGCGCTAGGTATTATGCAAAAAGCCGGCTTTACAAACGTAAAAAACGGCGGCGGGTATAGTGATTTGGTTTAAGAGTGGCACTTTTCAAGTTAAAAAATCTTATATATAGTTATTGCTTTTATGTATTAATTTTTGTATAAATAGTAAGGAAATTGTAAAATATAAATATGAAAAAAATACTATTATTGCATGGCTGGAATTATGCAAACTATAAAAATATTGCAAATAATCCAGATGAAAACCCATGGCATAATCGCCAAGGGTTTGTTGATCTTCTACGAAGTCATGGCTTCGAAATAATAACACCCTCTTTTCCTGGATTTGTTGGATACTCTTACTCAGAACCGCAAAATTCATGGAATATTGATGATTATGTTAACTATTGCAATGAACTAGTAGAACAATACAGGCCTGACGCTGTTCTTGGTTACTCATTTGGTGGCGCAGTTGTTGCATTATGGAAATCCTGTTTGGGCTTAGATAGCGAAGTAAAAATAGTCCTTATTTCGCCAGCCCTGGAAAGACAGTATGAAAAAGGAGTTAACTCTGGTACGTTAATGCTTAAAAAAATGTTACCAAATTTTTTGGTAAACCTTACTAGATATTTATATCTAAGATTTATTGTAAAAAATCCATACTATCTAAAGGGTACAAAATTTTTGCGAGGAAGTTATCTAAGTATTGTTAAGGTAAAGTGCGGGCAAGAGCTAAAGAAAATAAGGCCTGAGCAGATACTTTTACTTTTTGGTTCGAAGGATACCGCAACGCCACCAGAGCTTTTAGAAAAGGTTATTGCTGGCAATCAAGAACTATTGAACCGGGTGGTTGTAATTTTGGGTGGTGGGCATGATATTGCCAATACTCACACCGAAGAACTTGTGGAAAATATTAAAAAATTCATTTAATGAAATTGAAAGTAGGCGAGGTGCTATCTGTTATTAACGGAAACCCTCAAAATGTTTTATTTGATGACCTTGATACGTATTTCGACTGGCTTCACTTTATAGAAACAAGTTCTATAAAGAGGCCGATTGAATCTAAAAAGGTTTGTTATTTTGCTGTCTATGAACCTGACCCAGATATTAATGGGTGGTACAATCAAGGTTTTGATAATCGTAAAAAGATTTCAGAACTTTTTCTAAAGAATCCTGAATGGGTTTTTGTTGTTGAGGTTGATCAACCCGATATTTCTGAACTAATAGAAAATGGTTGCAAGATTGTGATCGTAAGAAATATTCGTGATTCAATTAAAAAAATATTCGACATGGTCCTGTTCAAAGTAAGGTCGGTAGTTATAGGTGTTACTGGTAGTGTTGGTAAAACAACTTGTGTTGCCTTGCTTGAAGATGTTTTAAATTGTTACGCAAAGGTTTTAAGAATTTATTCCAAGAGACTTTCGCCGTTATCTATTATGACATCTGTAGTGAATTTACTTGAGGAAGATCACAAATTCATTGTTACTGAGTACTGTCTTTATAGGCCTCATCACATTGAAGAACTTGCTTTATTATTGAGACCACAAATTGCAGCTTTTCTGAATGTTGGAAGTTCTCATTTGGGTGTTAATGGTATTAATACTGTAAGTGATATTTTTGAAAGTAAGATAAAACTTCTTGATGCTGCCGATACAAGGATCATGTCTAGCGACCTCGTTGGCTACGGTTATTCAAACAAGGTGTGCTTATTTGGGATAGATGATTCCTCGTCAGTATTATTTAAAACATCTTCAAAAAAGTTCTATTTAAATGATATTGGTTACAGTATTAAGTTGCCAATACTAACGAAGCTGTCTGTAAAGCAAGTTTTAGCAACACTGTCTATATTGAATGGCTTAGGTCTTGAGATCAATAAGCAGAGCCTGTTATCAATTGAAAACTTTAAACCAAAAGAAAATAGATTACTAGTTAAGAATTTCAAAAAGGCAAAATTAATATTTGATGGCGAAATGTCAAACGTATCAAGATTGATTGCTCTTGGTGAAAACTACTATGACAAATCCATATTAGTAATAACACAACAAAATCATGGTGATGAGCCACTTGAGCCACAAAAAGAAGGCTTTAGGCAGTTAAGAAGTTTATTTAACAGAATTTATGTTATTGAATCTATAGAGTCTGATTGGTTAGAGTATTTCAAAGAGGATTTGATGCCAGACTGTCTTGTTGACGAAGTAGGTATTAATGATCTTTTTCAAGAGGGGGCGGTAGTTTTTGTACACGCTGGTGGATTCTTTAGGTTTGGCCAAAAGATTCAGCTACCTTTTTCTATATAATCAAACCCGCCTTTTTGGCGGGTTTTGTATTTTAAGGAAAACCTTTTATACTAAAAATAATGGCAAAAATAACACTAAACAGGCTTAATTTTATTTGGCGGCAATTTTTGAAGGGAAACTTTCGAAATATTTTGCGGTACAAGCTTTGGCTTATTGGCTATCAGCAAACATTACCGGGGTTTTTAATTCGCTCAGTACAAATTATTGAGAATAGTGAAAACTTGGTAAAAATTCCTGAACACTCAAAAATTATCTGTGTTGCGCCAAATCCGTATGTTCGCGAAAGTGTGGCAAAGATGTTGGCCACTGTCGCTGAGTCTTTGCCTGACAATTTTTCTTTAAAAATTTTGTATGCGTTTCGCGACCAGCAAACTCAGACAAGTTTTTGGAACGAGGCACTAGTCGACGTTTGTGCAAAAAATCCAAACGCTTCAGATGACGAGGTTACAAGAATCGCTCGTCGTCTATCGGCTGAGCCTGGTGGTATTGGCCCACACCAAACAGGTGGGGCTGTTGACGTAACGCTTGTTGATGAAAGTGGTAATGAAGTTCAAATGGGCACGAATTATCGTGACCATTCAAACTTGGTCAAAATACCCATGTTTGCAAAAAGCTGTACTAATGTCGAAATTGCCAATCGTGCAATCTTGCGGCAGGAAATGCTAGGTGCGGGATTCTATTTTTACCCTGGCGAATGGTGGCATTATTCATATGGCGACCAGTCTTGGGCCGCTTATACTGGCAATAAAAATGCAGTATACGGTGAAAAAACTATTTAAACTAAAACCCCCGAAGATCGGGGGTTTTGTGGTAAAATTAATATATGAAAAAATCACTAATCACAATTATAATAATCGTAATAATTCTAATCCTCGCTGGTGCTGGGTATTTTGCATATATCAAAGGGGTGTTTAGTGGAATGCGGGGTAATGATGCGGTGCAAAATATAGATCAAAATATTAAGCAGGCTGATGAGGTCGTTGAAAAAATAGAAGAGAAAGTAGGCTATGTTGGAAAATATACTTATGGCAATTTAAAGTTAGGGGAAAGGTCGGGCACTATTTATGTTTACCCCGATTCAGAAAATAGCATTGTTTTTTATCTTGATTTGTCTAGGGGTGCCCCGTCTTATAATTCGGGATCGCTTTTGGGTAAGGCAATTTTAGATAAAAATAAAAAAGACACTTTTGTATATTACTCTGATGTTTTTGCTTTTGATAAAGATGATGTGTGTAATTTTAAAATTACATTTACCCCAAAAGAGGCAAGTATAATAACAGTAAATGACAAGATTAATTGTGGGTTTGGTTATGGTGTAAACGCAGACGGAGTTTTTATAAAACAAAGTAACGAAATACCCGTATATTATATATCTGGAGAAGGAGAAAAAATTTACTTTAAGGATGCTGTAAAAAATTTAAATATAAAAAATGCAAAGTCAGAGGCTCCAACACCGCCAAAAACAAATACCACAACCACATACATGTGTGAGGGTAGGGTAAAAATTGTTCGTGTTCAAGATTCGCCATCTTTGCCACCACGAATTTCATATTTGCGGGCAAGTGATGGTGCAAGCATTGCTTATTATGGCGACATGGGCGCATACATACGGCCTGAATATTTTAGTATCGATCGGGCGCAAATCGAGCAGGGTTATGGTTTTAACGAAGTAAATTTTTGTAAGTATTTGAAAAATTAAATTAATTTACTATGAAGACTTTCAAAGAAAAGGTTTTGGCGGTTGTAGGGGCAATTCCAGCTGGTAAAGTTATGACCTATGGCCAGGTGGCAAGGCGCGCGGGCAGCCCGGGGGCTGCCCGCGCCGTCGGTTCAATTATGAAGGCCAATTACAACGAAAAAATACCTTGCCACCGCGTAATTAGAAGCGATGGCATAGCTGGCGAGTATAATCGCGGAAGGGATGAAAAAATCAAAAAACTACGTGCCGAGGGTGCGATAAAGTAAGTCATGTATTATTGCCACATTGACACTTAATATATTTAAGCGTATATTGATCTAAATAATTTAGATCATGAAAAAAAGAATACACTTAATCACTTGTTTTAGTTTGTTTGAACTACCATTTATCAAAAACCGTTTAACAAAGCGTGAGATAAAAAAACGCATACCTGCAAAATTCAATACCAATGAAAAACGCTTAGAGCAAAACAAGCTTAACACGCTTAGTATTGCAAAAATTATTGCCGGTAATTTTGTACGACCCAGTAATGAATTAGTGCAAAAATACTCTGATGCTTTTGATGTTTGGCAAGAAACTCAGCATAATTTGATTATTGGTGCCAGCAAAGAAAACTTTAAAATCATGGACGACTCTGCACGACATAACAAGCCTTATCGTTTTGGTGGGGTATATAGCGCCAATAAACCAGGTAGCGAATATGTCGCAGTTATGGAAAATTGTTTTACAGAGCCTTTTGCTACGTCTCCTGACCCATGTGATTTTGCCATTAATCAATTCATACGAGATCACTTGCTGTTGCTAGGTGTTAACGAGGAACTGTCTAAAGATTATTATCTTTTTCAAAAAGAGCATTTTGTTAATCATTCAATTGTTCGCGCTATAATTGTTTTTGATATATACAAAAAGAAGTAGTATTTTGTTTAAATCCGTCCTTTGGGCGGATTTTTTTTGGAATAATCGTTCTTGTAACTAATAATGCTATAATTAGTATATATGAAACACTTATACAAAAGTAACGATAACAAGGTATTTGCCGGTATTTTAGGCGGCTTGGGCGAATACTATAATGTTGACCCTGTAATCTTGCGTGTAGCTTTTATTTTTATAACAATAATTACGGCAATCATTCCATGCGCACTGGCATATTATATTTGCACATTTATTATTCCATCAAAACCAAGTTCAACAATTCGCGATGCCGAAGTCAATGAAACAAAAGTCTAAACAATATTGGCTAATGAAAAGCGAGGCTGATTGTTACAGCATCGATGATTTGAAAAACGACAAAACAACCTCGTGGGGTGGTGTGCGCAATTATCAAGCGCGCAATTTTATGATGAACGATATGTCGGTGGGTGATATTGTGTTTTTCTATCATTCAAACGGTACAAAGTTAAACCCAACGGGTATATATGGTATTGCCAGTGTGTGCAGTACTGCCCACCCCGACGAAACACAGTTTAATAAACGCGACGATCACTACGACCCCAAGGCAACAATTGAAAAGCCAATTTGGTACTGCGTAGATATTAAATTTACTAAGAAGTTGAAACAGTCAATGACTTTGGCTGAAATAAAATTTGACCCAAACTTGGCCGGCATAATGCTTGCACAAACTGGCTCACGATTATCAATTCAACCGGTATCGCAAAAACACGGCGAATATTTAATAAATAATTTGAAATAAAAAGCATGAATGCACTGACAATGATAACCAAACTTAAAGATTTTTTTATTGCATCTCCATTTGGATGGGGGATGATTGTGGTGTTGTATGCATTGGCATTTATATTTGGTTTTATTTTAAAATTTATTATCAAATATGTTCAAACTCGTCGTGCTATGGCGGGCGTTATAACCAAGTCTAAAAACATTGGCACCTATGACCGCCTAGTTAGGCTTGCGATTGGCTTGGCAATGCTCTTGGTCGCAATGACTACAACATGGAATCCAATTTTAATTTTTGCCTCGGGCATAGTGGTATTTCAAGCCGTCTTTAGCTGGTGTTTTGTATACCAAGCTATGGGCAAAAATACTTGCCCTGTAGAATAAAAAAGCCCCCGGTGCAGGCGTACCTACACAAGGGTCTTTTTCATAATAGATTTATTATATCATTTTTGGTAAAATATTTAAATGAGCAATAACTATGCTTTTATAGATAGTCAAAATTTAAACCTTGGTATTCGCGACCAAGGTTGGAAATTAAATTTCAAAAGATTTCGTATCTATTTGGAGAAAAAGTACGAGATTAAAAAAGCCTATCTTTTTATTGGCTATGTTCCAGGAAATGAAAACTTGTATACCACATTGCAAAATTATGGATATATTTGTATTTTTAAACCAACATTAGAACTACCAAATGGCACAGTCAAAGGTAATGTTGATGCCGAGCTTGTACTACATACAATGATTCAATATTCAAATTTTGATAAAGCTTTAGTTGTTTCGGGTGACGGAGATTTCTTTTGTCTTGTTCAATACCTGCTAGAAGAGGGTAAATTATTGAAAGTACTTATCCCAAATCAAAAGAGGTATTCAGGTTTACTAAAAAGATTAAGTACTCCGGGTAATAATATATTCGATTTCATGAATGATTTAAGATCAAAATTGGGTTACGAGCCAAATGAAAAGGGCTCCTTAGGTAGTTAGCCGTTCGGAACCCTTTTCGTCGTGATGTGCATATTATATCACACCACCACCATTATGTGCAATACGTTTGTGGAAAAGTCAAAAAGGGCTATTTGTGGTAACATAACCATATGAAAGCACATCCAGAGACACAAGTCGGGCATATACATCTCACAGTTGCAGATCTTGATCGGGCAATGGCGTTTTATTGTGACATGCTGGGGTTTGAAATCTCGGCACGATATGGCGATAGTGCTGTATTCCTTTCAGCCGGGGGATATCATCACCACATTGGGTTAAATACTTGGGCGGGGCGCGGGGCCAGCCCCGCGCCCCAAGGCCACACTGGCATGTACCATGTGGCATTCCTGTACCCATCACGATTAGAATTGGCCAAAGTCTTGAAGCATTTGATAGACAACAATT
>JAGOOX010000014.1 GCA_017992305.1 Minisyncoccota bacterium | reverse complement strand
CTGATTGGGCTTTTACCACAGTACAAGCTATCTACATAGCCCCACCAGCAGGATTAGTAACAGTATCATCTACAAACATAACTCAAAACCAAGCAACATTAAAAGGTAATCTTGGTAACTTTGGTGGGTCAAGAGTGACTAACCGAGGATTCGAATACGGCACAACATCATCACTAGGCCAAATATTAAGTCAAACTGGTTTATTCTGGGCAGAATCATATACTTTACCACTAAACAATCTATCTTGCGGTACTACTTATTACTATCGTGCTTATGCTACAAACCCCGGTGGCACAGCTTATGGCAAGATTCTTTCGTTTGTGACTGGGGCGTGTGTGAATATATAGTTTTTGAATATTTTCAAATTGTGGACGGTGTGGTACAATTTGTTTATATATGAAAAGACTAAATAAAATTTTTTTTGTAACTTTTTTCACCCTATTAACCATTTTTGGTTTTACTGGGCAAGTTTGGGCTGTAACAATTGGGTCTATTGACCTTGTTTCCAAACATACAGACGGAACCCAATCTGATGCAAGCACGGACTACCCTAAGGTTTCGTCAAATGGAAGATATGTGTTTTTTAGAAGCACAGCTTCAAATTTAGTATCTGGAGATACCAATAATGAACCTGATATTTTTATGCACGATACCCAAACAGGGGTAACAACAAGGGTATCGGTAAATACTGCAGGAGATGAAGCTGATTTAGGTGGTAGTTACTATGATATTTCAACTGATGGAAGATATGTAGTTTTTATTTCAAGCTCTACAAATTTAGTAGCAGGAGACACTAATAATAAAACTGACATTTTTGTTCGTGATACCCAGTTAAATACTACAACCAGGGTTTCTGTTAGTACTGCGGGGGTAGAAGGTGATGATCACGCAAGTCTAAGTAGTATGTCATCTGATGGAAGATATGTTGCTTTTAGTTCAAACGCTACAAATCTAGTAGTAGGAGATACTAACAATAAAGGCGATATTTTTGTTCGTGACACTCAATTAAATACTACAACCAGGGTTTCTGTTAGTACTGCGGGGGTAGAATCAAATGACAGCTCGCAACCAAATACAATATCTAATGATGGCAGATATGTCGCTTTTACTAGTTTGGCCACAAATTTAGTAGCTAATGATATAAATTCAAAAACAGATATATTTTTAAGAGACACTCAAACAAATACCACTACCAGAATTTCTGTAGATTCAAATGGTTTAGAGCCTAATGATGACTCATATCTCTATTCATATAGCTTTGTCTATCCTTATTTTGTTTTTGAATCATATGCAACTAATTTAGTAGCTGATGATACCAATGGTGTTCAAGATATTTTTATTCATAATATTCAAACTGGTGAAACTAGTCGAGTCTCTGTAAGTTCGGCAGGTGTCGAGGGTGACACTGATTCCTATTACGGCACGACTTCTTCTGATGGACGCTATGTGTTTTTTTATTCAGAGGCAACCAATTTAGTAGCCAATGACACCAATGCTAATGCTGATGTTTTTGTGCATGATACTCAAACTGGCACAACGTCAAGACTTTCACTAGACTCAAACGGTGCCGAAATTAATGGGTATTCAGGAGAGGCGTATGTTGCTTATTCAGGAGATTATTTAGTTTACTCAACTGACGCAACCACTGTTGTGGCGGGTGACACTAATGGATTTACTGACATCTTCCTTCTTTCTCTTTCATACATCTCCACCCCCACAACCTCAACCACCTCAGCCTCATCAATAACCACAACAACAGCAGTCCTAACCGGTAACATCACCGACACAGGTGGCGAAAATAACACAGAAAGAGGTTTCGACTTAGGTACAGACAATACATACACAATGTCAGACGTAGAAGATGCAACTGGTTCATACAGCACTGGCTCATACTCACTAACTGCAACTGGTCTAACTTGCGGTACTACATACCACTACCGTGCATACAGTACTAACACCGCAGGTACTGGTACCGGATCTGATGATACATTCGCAACATCATCTTGTCCTGTAGCTGCATCAACTGGTGGCTCTGTACCTGTATGGATACTACAATCTATGAGCGATGCAATACGTAATACACAAAACACTAATACAAGCATTAACAATCAAACACCATCAACACCAACTCCACTACCTCCTACTTCACAACCTAAATTCCAATTCACTAAAAACTTAAAATACCGTGACCGTAACAATGATGTATTAGAACTTCAAAAGTTCTTAAACAACAATGACTTTCCTATATCAATGAGTGGTGTAGCCTCAAAGGGTTTTGAAACTACGTACTTTGGTTTAGCTACTAGAAACGCTTTAATTAAATTTCAGAAAGCTAACAATATTAAACCTGCTATTGGGTATTTTGGGGTTATTACTCGGGGGGTGGTGAATGCTTTATCTAG
Source organism: Minisyncoccota bacterium (assembly GCA_017992305.1). Classification (GTDB taxonomy): domain Bacteria; phylum Patescibacteriota; class Minisyncoccia; order Phycocordibacterales; family UBA9973; genus MFUC01. The sequence goes on along the minus strand of JAGOOX010000014.1, from coordinate 11,346 downwards.
GTAGAATATTTAAAATCTAAAAGTGGGAAATTGTCGCTGTGGATAAGTTCGCTTTTATGCCTAAAATATTGAGTTACTAGAACATCAAGTCCGATCTTGTAAAGTAGATAGGTTTGGTGAACGACGGTACAATAAAACCATGAGTAGGAAAGCCATAAAAAAATCACTAAATAGGTCTTTTCGTAAATCAGCTGAGTATTCGGTGGGGCTTGCTTTTGGTATACTGTTTCTTGTTTCTAGCATGTATAGCTTGCCTAATTTTTCAGTTACAAAATCAGTTGGTTCTGCGAATGAATCAAAAAATTTAAAGACAACTAATACGACCAAATTAGATTCGTCATACAAAAAATATTGTAACTCTGACGACCATAATGGTAATTGCAACTTTATCGCAATCAATGACGACTCTCTGTCTAATGCCCCCGCGATTTCGTCAGCCTACAGGTCATATTTAAATTTATTTTATAGTTTTAATCAACAATCAAGTCAGTCTATTAGGGCACCACCTGCAAATACTTAAATTTAAAATCTTAGTTGTTCCTTTGCTTAAAAAAGAATAAACAAAATATGCATTCAAAAATGCTATAACGGCCTAATAAAATAAATAAGACCAAATTAGTGTGTAGGAGTAAACACTAAAACAACCATGGTAAAACCTTAAATCTTAAAATTTATTAGCTTAAAAAATCATGAATTATGCCTATGAAATAATACAGGGCTCGATAAACTAAACAAAACCCACCATGTAAAACCGGTGGGTTTTGTGTTAGAATATAAATTATGAAGTATTCAGCTGACAAAGACGTAGTACCCCTGATTGATTTAGGGACCTTTTTACAAGAGGTAGAAAATAAAAATGGTGTTATTGTTTTAATGCATGAAATGAACGACCCTCACAATGTTGGGGCCATTATTAGGTCAGCCGCGGCCTTTGGTGCCCTAGGTGTTATTGTGCCAACACATAACCAGTCACCAATTAGCGAAACGGTTGAAAGGGTTTCGGTTGGCACCGTTCATAGTATACCTATAATTAAAGTCATAAATATCAACACTGCAATTTTAAAACTCAAAGACGCTGGTTTTTGGATATATGGTTTGACCGAAAAGGGTAGTGATTCAATTTATAAAACAGAGTTTGATAAAAGGTCAGTAATTATTGTTGGTAACGAACATTCAGGAATCGATGCCATGACACTGAAAAAGTGTGACTTTAAAATTAAAATACCAATTAATAAAAAAATAGACTCATTAAACGCTTCTGTGTCGGTTGGTATTGCTTTATATGAGTTTAGTCGATCAATTTAATAGAATCTAGAACATTAAATATTAGACAAAATAATTAATATTTTTTTTGGGTATAATTATAGTGGAATAGTAAGTTTTTTTAATGTAAAATAGTAAGTATGGATCCAAACCGCATAACATATTTCGGAGAAACAGATTTTCGTAATCAAAAGACGCGTTTTGGTATTAAGGCTATTGACCGTACAAAACACGTTTATGTAATTGGTAAAAGTGGTATGGGTAAATCAACCCTACTTGAAAACATGGCAGTGCAAGACATTATAAATGGCGAAGGTATTGCATTGATCGACCCGCACGGAGGGACCGCTGAAAAAATGTTGCATTATGTACCTGATAGTCGAATTGATGATGTTATTTATTTTGCCCCGTTTGATTTAGAGTATCCAATATCACTAAATGTCATGGAAGACGTCGGCCCCGACAAGCGCCACTTGGTAGCCTCGGGCCTAATGTCGGCTTTTAAAAAGATTTGGGTTGATGCATGGTCGGCTCGTATGGAATACATTTTAAATAATACAATTCTAGCTCTGCTTGAATACCCAGGTGCAACACTTTTGTCGGTTAACAAAATGCTTTCTGATAAAGATTTTCGTAAAGATGTTTTAAGCCATGTTACTGACCTGTCGGTTAAAAGTTTTTGGGTTGATGAATTTGCCAAATATACCGAACGTATGGCCCAAGAAGCCGTACCGGCAATTCAAAACAAGGTTGGTCAATTTACAGCTAACCCGGTTATTCGAAATATCATTGGTAACCCAAAGTCTTCATTTGATTTTCGCCAGGCTATGGATACGAAAAAAATCGTTTTAATCAACCTTTCAAAGGGCCGACTGGGCGAACAAAATGCATCATTGTTAGGTGCTTTGATTATTACAAAAATTTACCTTGCGGCCATGTCACGTGCTGATGCGCCTGAAAGTGTTGCTAAAAATTTACCATCATTTAATTTCTTTGTTGACGAATTTCAGTCTTTTGCATCTGATTCATTTGCTGACATTTTGTCAGAAGCTCGTAAATATAAATTATGTTTGCACTTGGCCCATCAGTATGTCGAACAAATGTCTGAACAAGTTCGTGCTGCAGTTTTGGGTAACGTTGGTACCATGATTGTTTTTCGTGTTGGTTCAACTGATGCTTTAATTTTTGAAAAAGAGTTTGCCCCGGTCTTTACAGCTGAAGATATTGTGAACCTAGACTTTACCCAAATGTATTTGCGTATGACTATTGACGGCATCGGGTCCAAACCTTTTTCAGCTAGGGGTTTAAACGTTATTCAACCACCGGCATATTCAAACAAAGATCAGGCAATAGAGTCTTCACGTAAAAACTACGCTCGACCACGAGCTGAGATAGAGGAAATAGTAAGACAGTTGTTAGAAACTGCACCTGTGCCACCTAAAAAAACAGATACAGCTAATGCTTCTTCACAGGCAAATTCAAGCTATAACAATACGTCTTTTAATAAACCAGGCTATAATAAACCTGACTATAAGTCTGAATATAAAAAACCAGACTCTTTTCAAAACAGGAGCTATTCAAACACGAATTCAAATACGACCCCTAATACAAATAACAAAGTTCGTGAAGCTTTTAAAATTGCCTTAAATGAAAAGCAGGGTGAAAAAGAAGTTCAAACACAAGATGAAAAAATAACACCTCAAAAAACTATTGAGGTTGTTGATATTGTACAAAAACCAAAAGGCCTATTTGCACAACTTGAAGAGGATGTAAAAAACGAAACCGATGCAGTTATTGCACTTGAAAAAACTTATGACAATCAGTTTTCTACAAAATTTATTTCTGAAGAAAAACCACAAATAAAACCAGAGGTTAATAATGCTGTAAATAATCAAAATTCATACACAAAGCCTGCTGTGGTTAATTCGCAAAATACTTTTAAAAACAATGATAAAAATACTGTCCAGCCAAAGCCTTTTGTTCACTCATCTGCCCCAGTCACTAATAAATCTATTGGCCAAACACAAAAACCGGCCTATCAGCCAAATACTGGCCAAAATGTTCGGCCAAATATTGCTATAGATCAAAAACCAAAGATTCATTCATATGCTGACCGTGCCGCTAAACCTGAAAGCATGATGGCGTTAAAAGATTTCTTAAACCAAGTTGTAAACAATAAAGACAATAATAATTCTGCGCCTAAAAAAGACGAACAGGTTGTAAAACCAGCTGAGCCTCAGCCCGTTGTAAAACAAATAGAACCTCAAGTTTTTAAAAATCCCGAACCTGTTGTATTGACTAAACCCGAGCCAATTATTGAAGTAAAACCTGAAATAATAGCAGAAGAAAAGATTAAAACTGATTCAGCACCAAATCCTGACCCTGTTGATTCACTAAAAAGCACGGTTTCGACAAGTACAATTAAAGAGGTACCCGAAGATGTTTTGAAAAGGATTTTAAATCAAGATTAATTATTTTTTTAAACAATAGATTTTATGAAAAACGCAAACCAAAAAATCTTATCAGTCTGTAAGTTTTTATTCATCTTTTTATTGTTTATATCGACAGCGCAAAAGGCTAGAGCTAGTATTGTATTTTCAGAGATCGCCTGGATGGGTGGTTTAAATTCTAGTGCCGATGAGTGGATCGAAATTTATAATGATGGATCAGATGTGAATCTGGAAGGCTATTTAATCGAATCAGAAAGTAAAAAAATATCTATAAACCTAAACGGTACAATTGCTGGTAATTCTTATTATTTAATCGAACGAACTGATGATAATTCGGTCCAAAATATTATTGCTGATTTAACTTCAACTTTTGGTACTGGTTTGAATAATGCGGGGGATAATTTATATTTAAAAAATAATACTGGTCAGGTTATTGACTCACTAACCTTTTCAGGTGGCTGGCCGGCGGGTGATAATACAACTAAACAAACAATGCAGTTAGTTTCAAATAGTTGGTTAACCGCCGAACCCACACCTAAAAGCGCCCCCGTTGGTGCTGCGCCTTCTGGTAATCAGACAAATAATTCTAATTCAGAAGATGTTCAAAACTCTAATCAAACCGCTAGTTCAGGCACGTCTCAAGTAAGTCAAAAAACTGGTGGGTCATCGTATGTGGCGCCTAAAAATTTATCGCGTTTTATTATAACGATCGGTGACGATCAGTTTTCGCAAATCCCGTTAACTATCGAAATTGATTACCGTGATGATTACGGCAATAAACCATACTATGGGTTTTACAGGGTTAATTTCGGTGATGGTGTGCAGGCCGATTTTAAATTAAGTGACCCTGTAAGTCATGTTTATGAATACAAGGGCGACTATAAAATAAGCGTAAAATTTATGGATTCAGCTTGGTCTTTACTACCTAAAAAACAAGCGAGTGTAAATGTTTCTGTAACCGAGCCATTGATTGAAATAGTTACCAAGCATGCACCGGTTTTAGTTGTTAAAAATATGACGACGAAGGATTTAGATTTAGGCAATTTTTCATTTATAGCACAAGATAAAATTTTTAACCCACCACAGGGCTCGATTGTTTTTTCAGGTAAGGAGGTTTGGATATCGCCTAAAATAACTAATTTTTCAATCGATGATATTAATAATTTAAAAGTTGTATCAAAATCTGACCAAGCTGTTATTTATACAAATATTTACACAAATGAAAATTCAAACTCTGTTGCTAAACAGCCTACTAGTTTAGTAAAACAAAAAAATACAAGTGTCGTGACTAAAGCTTTAACAAACAATACTGAAAATATTTTATCAAATTTAAATCAAAAAAATCTAAACAGTGAAAACCTTATTGCAAGCTCAGGTAGTTCTACTTTCTCAGAAAAACAAAAACCAAACAATTTAATCATTTGGTTTTTGTTTGGTGCTTTAATTATTGCTGGCTCAATTGTGTTTATAAAGCTAAGAAGGGTAGAGGTTAACGAAGCCAATGACTTTAGTTTGCTTGAGGAGTAGTCTCAATCAGTCTATCTTCGCCGGTACCTGCTGGCACCTCTTCGGTATCTAGACTTGTCTCTATGTTTGATACGTCTTTGTCTAGCTGATCAGTTTCAGATTTTTTAGGTAGGGCAATGTCTTTAATGGCTTCAGTTACAGACTCTTTATTTTTTGATACAGCGTCAGTTAGTGTGGTGCTGTCATTAGTTTTTGCGCTAGCGGTATCTTTCTCTTCACTAAGAGCTGTCAGTACTTTTACGTCTTTTTCAATGTTTTGCTCAAGGTCTTTTACCTCTATTAGAGCTTCTTTTTGTTCAGTGTCGTTTGATGTTTGGGCAATGATTGTGGCATTGTCTTTGGCTTGCTGAATGTGGCTTTCAAGTTCTTTTGATGCAATTGCGATTTTTTCGGGTGTTGCGGTGTCGTTAGCCAACAGTGTTTTCATTTCTTGTAGTCGTGTTTCGGCTCGTTTTTTATTAAAAATTAATTTTTGTTTAGGTGTTGTTTTTGTTATGCCTTTTATTTCCTCGATTTGAAGTTTTGTTGTGTATGAAAAGTCTCCGGGTAGGGCATTTTGTGAAGCAAATGAAACTCCACTACCAGACGCTAGTATTAAAAATACAAAAGCCATACCATATCGAAACATTGGTAAATTATAAAAATGCGATTTTACAGGCACACTGTTTGACCTGACATGCCAAATTAGTGATGCACGCATTGCACTTTTTTCATTTTCTGTCATAACGACAGTGCTTACTATTTGGTTGTATTTTTTATTTAAATTCATAATTTTTACCAAGTTACATTTTTTACGTGCTTTATGTTTTTCTTTAAAGCCTCTTTGGCGCGGTGTAGTCTAACTGAAGCCAGGTTATTTGATATGTCTAAAACTTTTGCAATCTCTTTTGAATCCATATCTGATTCAATGTGTAGTAATAAAACCTCTTTGTATTTATCGGGCAATTCGTTCGCTTCCTTTAATAAGTTTTTTACATCATCGATTATTTCGGGGTCGATTTTGTGAGCCTCGGCATCAAAACCTGACTCAGTCATTTCGTCTAACGAGTAGTCTTTGCGTTTACGATAATGGTCGATGATTTTGTTACGGGCTATGTGATAAATTAGTGCCCGGCCGTTTTCAATAGGTTTATTACCTAGCAAAACCTCCCAGAATTTAGTGAATGATTCTTGGGTAATATCAAGGGCTACCTCGCGGCTATTTACCCTAAATAACACAAACCTAAAAACCTCATCATTGTGGGACTCAAAAATATCAAGGAATATTTGCTCTTTTTCGTTCATTTTGATTCTATAATAGGCTTCAATTATGGTGACGTTTGTACCGACCCTATATTACACACAGAATTAGTAACAGTAATACACTATATTGTACCCCTTATTGCAATAAAGGCAAAAGCTATTTTTTCTGATAGAATATAGGTTATATGAAGATTCCTAAAAAAAGGTTATTAATTGTGGGCTCGGGTTTTGCGGGTGTTGAGCTTGCTCGCAACATGAAGAGCCTTGTAAGGCGTGGCATTTACGATGTGACGCTTATTTCTACTCATGGTTACTTTGAATACTACCCAGGTGTATATCGTATCATGATTGGTGAAACACCTATTCAAACTAAAATTAGGTTAGACCAAATAATACCAGACTGTATTAATGTTGTTGAAGACACTATTGTAAAAGTCGACCCTGTGGCTAAACAAATACATGGTAACGGTGGCACCATGTATGAATACGACGAATTGGTCTTGGCCTTAGGTTCTGTGCCAAACTATTTTAATGTTGAAGGTTTGCAATCGGGTGCGTTTTCATTTCGCACAACGGGTGACGCTGTAAAGTTGCGCAATCATTTGCATCAGCTTTTAATCAAAACTAGAACTGAAGACTTAAATAATGAAAAAGCCCTAATGCACAATTTGCATATTATTATTGGCGGTGGCGGGCCAATTGGTGTTGAACTAGCTGGGGCTTTATCATCGTACATGCGTAAAATGGCGAGGGTTAACAAGATTTCAGCCAGCCGAGTTACGATTGATTTAATTGATGGGGGTGATAGTTTGCTGGCCCGTGTGCCACGTAGTGGTTCTATGAGGGTTGCCAAGTTTTTAGGTAAACGTGGTGTTAATGTATTTTTAAATCGCGCTATTAAAAAAATCGAACAAGAAACTGTAATACTAGAAGACGCAACCTTAAACGCTAAAACAATTGTTTGGACTGGTGGCGTAACTCCAAACCCTCTGTATGCCACGGTGTCTAATTTTGAATGCGTAAAAGGTCGTGTAAGTGTTGATGAATATTTGCAAGCAAAAAATTGTATTGATGTTTATATTGCCGGCGACGGTGCCAACACTAAACAAGCAGGGCTTGCCCAAACAGCAATGCACGATGGTAAATATTTGGCTAAACTTTTTAAAGCCAAGGGGCTTAGTCGTTCTTGGCCAAAATACACCGAGGCTAAAACCGGCTACGTTATACCAATCGGTTCAAACTGGGCACTGATGGTGTTTGGCAATTTCGTTTGGGCTGGTTTTATACCTGGTGTTATTCGATACTTTATTGATGTTGAATATTTCCTTAAACGCTTACCACTTGCCAAATTCCTAGATCTATATTGGGAAGGCTTTAAATACCGCCGACACCGATACATAGAATTGCCGATTGAAACCAGTGAAAAAACAAAAAATAATTTACAGTCAGGCTTGCCCGGCGGAGCTTCAGCAGAGTCAGGGCGCGCTATTACATATATAGTCGGCTTTTTGGCCATAATCTTTTTAGGTATTGTTGGTTTGGGTTATATAAATAATAAAATTGGTGGTGACACATCTGCCTCTATTACTGCCGGCACACTATTTAAATAATTTGCAAAAAGGGTAGAAGTGTGTTAATTTGTAGGGGTTAGCTCAAGACAGCAAGCAGTTCATACAATATTATGTATGGCATGAGACTTGCCGAAGTTACAAAAATCAATTTTTTAATTTGATTTTAAACTACAATTTGCTGACAAGGTCGTTACAAATCAATCTTGAATTTTTCAAGAATAAATAAAATATGGCACTTACAAAATCAAAAAAACAAGAAGTGTTGGTTGATTTGGCTGATATTATCAAAAAGGCAAAAACTTTGGTTTTTGTTAAATTTGATAAATTCTCAGTTTTCAATTCAAATGCATTACGTCGCGAACTACGATCAAACGATTCAGGTTTGCGTGTAGCTAAAAAGCGTTTACTTTTAAAGTCACTAAATGAAGCTGGTTTTACTGGCAACATTCCACAACTTGAAGGTGAAATTATGCTTGCATATAGCGAAGACGTATTAGCGCCAGCCCAAAAAGTTTATGAATTCCAAAAAACTCACAAAGACAATGTTTCAATTGTTGGCGGAGTGTTCGATGGAACATACATGAACCAAGCCGAAATGATGAGTATTGCAACAATCCCTAGCCTACAAGGCCTACGTGGAATGTTTGTTAACGTTATCAATTCACCAATACAAAGATTTGCTATTGCACTTAACGAAGTTGCAAAGAAGCAAAACTAATTTATTAAACTTATACTATAATTAAAAAATATATGGAAGAAACTACATTTGAAGTTCCTGCAAAATTTGCTGGAATCATAGCTGAAGTTGAAAAGCTTTCAGTTGTTGAACTAAACGAACTGGTTAAAACTTTTGAACAAAAATGGGGCGTATCAGCAACTGCAGTTGCAGTAGCAGGCCCTGCAGCCGAAGCAGGTGAAGAAAAGAGCGAATTCACAGTTGTACTAACAGGTGCAGGTGAAAACAAAATCGCTGTTATGAAAGTTGTTAAAGAAGCTCTAGGTTTGGGTCTAAAAGACGCTAAAGACCTAGTTGACGCAGCCCCTTCAAACCTAAAAGAAGGTGCCAAGAAGGACGAAGCAGAAGCTTTAAAGAAACAACTTGAAGAAGCCGGTGCTACAGTTGAATTGAAATAATAATTTACTTCAAAACTACAACTCAAAATAAATAAAAAGCAATAGTTTACTATTGCTTTTTATTTTTGGTATACTATCTATATGCAAGAATCACTAGGAAAGATTTTCGGTAGCCAGTATCGCGCCAAGGTTATACGGTTTTTCGCTTTAAATGACCCAATTGTTCACAAAACAGTCGACATTTCAAAAATGCTTAAAATTAAAAAACCACTTTTACAAAAAGAGTTAAATATTCTAACAACAATTGGTTTTATAAATAAAAAATTATCAAAGGGTCGTACGGTAGGGTATCAATTAAATGCAGAGTTTAAAAATCTTGAACCCTTGAAAGAATTAGTGTTGCACCCTGACTTTATAAAGAAAGACGAATACCCACGCAAACTTCGAGCATCGGGCAAATTAAAACTATTAGTTATTTCGGGTACGCTAACAAATAACAAACACAGCCGTATTGATATGTTGGTTGTTGCCGACAAAGTTAAACGTGGTCCTTTCGAATCGGCCCTTCGTTCAATCGAAGCTGAAATTGGCAAAGAAATAATGTATGTATTACTAGACACAAACGAATTTAGGTACCGTATGGAAATGCGCGACAAATTACTATCTGACGTGCTTGATTTTGACCACGAAGAACTGTATCGAGCAAATGAGTTATCCACAATGAGACTACGTATAACATAATTAAAATAGCGCTATAATTAATAAAGATAAAGGAACGATCGGCCTTTATTTTTTATTATTAAGAGTGTTCTAGACTATGCTCATAACTTCATGGGGTACAATATTTACAATAGCCCTTCAAAATCTTTGGTACGGTTTCGCTATGTTCGTGCCTAAATTATTAATCGCCGTTATACTATTCTTCATCGGTTGGTATATTGCAACAATTATCGGTCGTGCTTTTGCACAGGTAATTAGTGCTTTGAAAATAGATCATCTATTTCGTTCAGCTGGTATTGATAAAGTATTAGAACGTGCAGGTACACAACTATCAGTTGGTGGATTCATCGGTGCAGTTGTAAAATGGTTCATCATTGTAGTATTTTTAATGACATCATTACAAATCGTTGGACTAACACAAGTTAACGATTTTCTACGCGACATCGTAATGTCATTTGTGCCACAAGTATTAATTGCCGCTTTGGTATTGATCTTGGGTTCAGTTTTGGCTGAAGCTGCTCATAAATTGCTTTCAGGTTCTGCAAAAGCAGCAAATGTTAAATCAGCAAATATGATTGGTACAATTGCATTTTACGCAATCTGGGTATTCGCATTAATCATTGCATTATCACAACTTGGTATTGCTCCTGCATTTATGCAAATTCTATTCACAGGTATCGTATTCATGCTAGCTTTGGCTGGTGGTCTATCATTCGGTTTGGGTGGTAAAGAATCAGCTGCTCGTGCGCTTGATCGTGTATCAAACAGAATGTAATCGGTAAAACGATTAAATTTACAGGCAGGGAACACCCCTGCCAAAAACAAAAAATCCGCGACGTCGCGGATTTTTTGTTTGGTTGACATTCTTTGCAGATAGCGTATGATTTAAAAAAATAAAAAACAAGCACATGAAAAAAAGAAAAATGTTTTCAACAATTATTGTAGTATTTTTACTATTAATGCTGTGTTCATGCAAAAGCAGTGATCCTTGTAATGAATTAGATGCTGATTACGTGGATGGTAAAGCAATAGTTTCTGCTAATTCTGTACCGACCGGAAGTAGGAGTGATGCATTTGCCTACAAAACAGGCTTTCAAGTGATGGGTTCTGAATGCAAATTTGTTTTTGATGATTATACTAGTGAACCATACTCAACGGGTGACACTGTACTTGTAAAAAATGGTTATATCATAGGTTATTATTAAAGATAAAAAAACTTGTTTTAAAGCCTTGGATTTTTACAAATCTGGGGCTTTTTTGTTTGGGTTTTTGACGCAACTTAAGGTATTTTTTTGGCATTATTTTGGGCCAGATGGTCGGGCTCAAGGGGGTATTTGCGCTGTTTTAAAAATTCACAAAAAAACGCTTGACTCCCACACCTATTTTTTTATAGCCTCAAATCGTATAATAATTAAATGTATTATATGTATGTTTTAAAGAGTGAAAAAGATAACAATTTATATTTTGGTTCAACTAATGATTTGAGGCGCAGGCTTTTA
>JAGOOX010000013.1 GCA_017992305.1 Minisyncoccota bacterium | reverse complement strand
TTGAAGCCAAAGAGGAAAACTTAATTATTCCGCAATGGTTGCCAAAAAAAGAAAATTCCGGATCTTAACAAAAAGCCGTACTAGATGCGGCTTTTTTATTTTATATTTTTATACCAAAAACCCTTTCAACATTTTTATTTATAACTAGCCTACACTCTTCTTGGTCTAAGTTTTTTATTTCAGCGATTTTTTTATAGATTTCGGTAACCATGTGTGGTTCGCAGGTTTTGCCACTTGATTGGGGGTCAGCCCTAAAAGCCGTACGATACGGCTCGGGCATAGCAAATGGAGCGTCAGTTTCGGCCATTATATTTTCAATTGGTATTGATGCAATTACTTCGTCATAATCATTAACAAAAGTTATCGGCCCGTCGAATGACATAGTCCAGCTATTTTTTACAATCCGTTTTGCAATATTTATATCACCTACAAAAAAATGAAAGTTTGCAGTTAAATTATTACTCTCTGTTTTTAATTTATAACTTTCTAAAATATCTAGTGCGTCACTATATGCATCCATCGAATTTTTAGCAGGGCGGGCGTGAATCATTAGTGGTTTACCTGCCTCAAGTGCTAATTCTATATGTTTTATAAAAATTTCTTTTTGATTATTTTTTTGCCGTGCAACTTCATCATCGGTACCGGTTAATCTAAAATAGTCCAGTCCTGTTTCGCCAATAGCCACCACCCTTTCATGTTTAGCTAGTTCTAAATATTTTTCATAGTCAAAAATTTCGGTGGCATTATCGGCTGGATGAAGCCCAACACAAGCATATAAATTTTCATATTTTGTGGCCAAATCAATCGCTAATTTTGAAGTCGGGTAATCAACCCCAACTGTAATGGTACCCACGCCTGCGTCATTCATACGCGCAATAACCCCCCCTTGGTCATCAAGTAAGTGTTTTAAGTTTAGGTGTGAATGAATGTCGAAGTATTTCATTTTTATAATATAGCATAAAAAAACCGCCGAAGCGGTTTCAATTTTAAGATTGTAAAGATTTTGCATTTTCGTGAATAAGGCCGGCAATATTCCAGCCAACGCGAAAAGTATCTACTGGGCAATCTTCTGAAACATAATTAATTTCAGCAACACCTTTCCAATACTCAGAAACTCTAATTAGAAGTTGCTTGACCTCTTCATGGGTGTTGGCAATTGAGCGTCTGTAGATGTCATCCATCTTGATCAGTGGAGTAAAACCAGTTCCGGCAAGCGCGTATACTTCATTATTAATATCCATTTTAATATGGAAAGAAGTCTCGAGAATGAATGGGATTAATTGATTTAGTTTTTGATCTTCGGTAAAACAAATACTTGAGATTTTTTTAAGATCTTCTTGCGATTCTTCAAATATTCTACCTATCAAAACATCATAGACCCCTTGCCTAATTTGTTTTGATCGAGTACCTATCAACTCATTCAGGCTTTTTAACATTGCTTTTTGAGCTTCTAAATAACCATTCAAAAACTTTACGTCTGAATCGATTGTAGAGGAAAAACTACACAGTCTTAAAATTTGTTTGCTTTTTTCATGCGAAAATTCTCGCATTTTTTTGTCTTCATTTTCCATTTTGTGCTAATTAACTTCCTAAACAGTATCACACTATAAAAACTTTGTAAATAGACACAACACCCTCTTCTCGATAGAGGATTAACTTATATAAATTACTTATTTAGTCTTTCCTCAAAAACAAAGGAGTTTCGGGTTTTTTGTTTTCGCGAATGAGGGTTTGAATTTTTTTAGATGTTTCGGGTAGGATTGGCTCCAACGCTAGTGCATTTTTGTATAAATCTTTGAGTAAATACATTACGTCAGACTTGGCGCCTTCGGGGTCAACTTTGATTTTTTTGAAAGGTTCTTCCCTTTGTATATCCTCATCAAGTTTTTTTAAATTAGCCCAAACATTGTTTACAAAAGCGTTTATTTCAAAATTCTCTAAATCTTTTATTGGTTCAGTAAAATATTTTGTATTTAAACTATCCTCATTTAATTTAACCTCATAGTTTGTTGCCATGGTCATTATTCGACTGGTCAAATTCCCTAACCCATTGGCTAGGCCTGAATTATAGGCATTTTTAAATCGCTCCATTGTAAATGAGCTATCTTCAAAACTTGAAACCTCGCGTAACAAAAAGTAACGTAAAGCATCAGTACCGTATTCAACCGCAACATCACGAGGGTCAACACCGTTACCTAGCGTCTTACTCATTCTTATACCACCCTCGCCTGTTATAAAACCATTTACCACTATTTGGTGTGAATTTGGTACACCCGCCGCCATAAGCATAGCCTGCCAGGTTACACCCTGAAAGCGTGTATTATCTTTACCACAATACTGAGTAGGGTTCCCGTTTAACCAATATTTTTCAAAGTCACCGCCCTCGTTTGGCCAACCCAGTGTGTTTATGTAATTAGTTAGCGCATCAAACCAAACATACATAACATGCTCGTCATCATTGGGTACGGGTATACCCCACGGCATTTTATCGGCCCTACGAGAGATTGAAAAATCTTGCAAACCACTACGCACAAAATTCTCCATTTCATTAAGACGAAATACCGGTGTAATAAACGTTGGGTTTTTTTCATAAAAATCTAACAACTTATCACCAAACGCCGAGAATTTAAAAAAGTAATTCTCCTCATCAATTAGTTCAAGTGGGCGACCAGGGTGTAGTGGGCACTCGCCTTTGTCATCCAGCTCACTGTCGGTCTTTTCACTTTCACAACCGACACAATATTTGGCCTGATAATTCTTCTTATAAATATAGCCATTATCATAAACTCGCCTCCAAAATTCTTGTGCACCCTGTATGTGGTACTCATCAGTTGTGCGAATAAAATGTGCATCTGGCAACAATCCAAACATGCTCAATTGCTCTTTAAAAATTTCAAAGTTTTTATCAACAAAAGCCTTTGGGTCAAGGTTTTCTTTTTTGGCGCCTTCTAGTATTTTTATACCGTGTTCATCGGTGCCAGTGTTAAAATAAACATCAAACCCAACTAGTTTTTTGTAACGCGCAACTGCATCGGCCCTGACAAATTCCAAAGCATGCCCCATATGAAGTGGTGCATTAACGTAAGGTAATGTTGTAGTCAGGTAGAAGGTTTTATTTTGCATTTGTATAGTTTATAGATTTTTAGTCTTTTTTCAAGTCAGCAACAACTTCTTTAAGGTCTTTGCCAAGCCTGTGTGTTTTAGAGGCTTGAACATCATCAAGTATTTCTAACATCAAAACAGCCATTGGCATAGCTAAAATCATACCCAAGAAACCGGCTAATTTAAAACCAACCAACAAGGCAATGATCACAATCAGTGGAGGTACGCCAATAATCCTTCTAAATAACATTGGTACTAATATATAGTTTTCGGCCTGCTGAATTAAAACCATAGCAACCAATACCCATAGTGCAGTTGTTGGACCAACGTCAATCAAAGTGACCAGAACGCTAGGTATAATACCAAATGTAATGCCGTAAGGAATCATTTCTAACACGCCACACAAAATAGCTAGCACCAAAGCATATTTAACCCCAGCGATTGCTAACACAGTATACGACAATAAGAATATTATAAAACCTAGCATAATTTGCCCCTTTAACCATTTAGCAATTTTACGTTCAACACGTGACCAAATAGTTACAACCATTTCTTCATTTTTAGATGGAGTGACTATACGTAAAAAAGTCTCTACCCCGCGGTCTTGCATTGATAGGTAAAAAGACATAACTAAAACTAAAACAAAGTTCATCAAACCACCAAAAATTTGAGCCAAAGACCCAAACACGCCAGCTGAAACACTGCTAGCTATTTGTTTTGCACCAATGAAAACCTGGTTAGCCGTACCACCATCAGTAACTGAATCAAATATTTTTTGCGCGCCAGTTGCTAGGCCTTTGTCAGTAAACGGTTTTAAAAATTCGGCTTTAGGTAAGACTTTTGATAATTGCCCTGCTAATTGCGAGAACTCGTTCACTATCATAGGTACAATAAAGTAAACAAACAAACCTAAAAGTATCAAGCCAATAAAGAAAATAAGCGCCACAGACAATTTGCGTGGGATTTTGTATTTATCTCTTAGGTCTGTCGCTATAACGCTGACAAACGAAGCGATAACGATTGAAACCAATACCGGTAATAATACGCTTTTTAAGTAAAATAAAGCGTAAAAGCCAATACCAATAAGGGCAACCCTAATAATAGTACCCGTTGATATAGATATATTTTTTGATTCACTCATATTTATAATATTACGCTTTTTTGGTCAAAAAGCTAGGTTAAACTATGGTAATATTTTTTCAAACTCATCGGTATTTTTTTGCGGGCCAATGGTTGAAAGCCTAGCAACACCCTTTTTAGTTAAAAGTTTTGCAATTTTTTTAATTTCAGTGCCACTGACTGAACGAATTTTAAGTTCATAGTCTTTTGGCTTTTCAATTATCCCCTTCATTAATTCGCTTTCGCCAAAATAAACTGAATACGCATCGCTAGTTTCAAGCCCTAAATAAATACCACCTATTAATGAATTTTTAGCTAAACTTAATTCTTCATCAGGTACACCATTTTTTGCTATGTCACACAATACCTCGTTAATTTTTTGTATAACAAAAGCCGTTTTATCAGTTGTAACCCCAGCCGAGATCATAAATGTGCCATGACTTAAACTATTCTCTGACCCCGCCTGCACATAATATGCAACCCCCAGCTCTTCGCGTAACAACCTAAATAGCCTTGAGTTAAAGCCCCCTGTTAAAATACGGGCAAGCATATGATAAACATGCGCATTACCACCAAATACTGAAACACCAGGGAAGCCCATTATTAAATGGGTTTGATCGGTTGGGCGATATGTATGCACAGTTCGGTTTTTTGATACATGCTTTTTAATTTTTGACTTTTCCCTGCCAGCAGTCCCGACATTAATTTGAAAATATTTTTTAACTAAATCTAGTATTTTTTTATTATCAATATCACCCGCAATAGAAATAATTGTACGACTTGGAACATATTGCAATTTGTGATATTTAACCAAGTCATTGCGAGTTAGAGCCCTTACCGATTGTAAAGTACCTGTAGCCGTACGCCCTATTGGCTGACTACCATACATTAAATTCAAAAACTTATCATACGCAACATATTGCGGTTGATCGTTGTACATGTTTATTTCTTCCAACACCACACCTTTCTCTTTCTCGATTTCAGCTTCGGGAAAAGTTGGGTTTAAATATATATCGGCGACTAGGTCAACTAATTTTTCAACATCTTTTGATTGACCCTTGACCCAATAGGCTGTCATATCATTTGAAGTAAAAGCATTATTTTTAGCGCCCAAAATATCAAACTCTTTTGATATGTCATGTGTAGTAGGTCGTTTGGTTGTACCCTTAAAACACATGTGTTCTAAAAAGTGCGACAAACCCATTTCGTTATCACGCTCATAATCAGAGCCAGTTTTAACAAACACTGTAATGGTAACAGTTTTTGTGTCGTTCATGGGGTGCGCAATAATACGCAAACCATTTTTTAGGATTGTTTTTTTAACATTCATTATAAATTTCAATTAAGCCAACTTGTTTTTTAAATAAGCAACTAGTTCATCGATTTGAACAAAGTCTTGGTTTTGAGTATCACGATCGCGAACTGAAACCGCACCATTATCAAGAGTATCAAAATCGATCACAACACAGTATGGTGTACCAATTTCATCTTGGCGACGGTAGCGTTTACCAATATTACCGTTATCGTCATACGTGACCCAACCAAACTCAGCCTTTAAGGTTTTGTAAACTTCACGAGCCAGATTTTGTAATTCAATTTTATTTTTTAAAAGCGGCGAAACACAAATTTTGTAAGGCGCCAAATCATTCGGCAATTTTAAAAACACGCGAGTTTCACCCTTTTCATCAACCTCTTCATTATAAGCAGAACACAGGGTTGCAAGCATTGCCCTGTCAACACTAACAGTTGGTTCGATAACATGTGGCAAAAATCTTTCGCCCGTTTCATCGTCTAATATGCCAAGTTTTGTATTTGAAAACTCTTGATGTCGTGACAAATCATAATCACCCCTGTGGGCCAAACCAGTTAATTCCTTGGTGCCAAATGGGTATTCGAATTCAAGGTCAACGGTTTTTTTACTGTAATGAGCACGGGCTGTTTCAGGGTGTTCAAGCTGATGCAATTTATTGCGATTTATACCTAATGAATCTAGCCAAATAATTTGCTCGTCTAAAAACTGGTCAAAAATTTCGTTCCAGTTTGATTGTGGGTTTATAAAATATTCGAATTCCATTATTTCGAATTCGCGCATGCGGTATATAAAATCGCGTGGAGTTATTTCATTACGAAAAGCTTTACCGATTTGGGCTATACCAAAAGGTATTTTAGCCGGGGTTGAATCAATTACGTTTTTGAAATTAATAAACATACTTTGAGCCTCTTCGGGTCGCAATTGCGTAACCATGGCCGATTCTTCAACGGCACCCATTTTGGTTTCAAGCATTAGGTTGAATTTGCGAACTGGTGACAACTGGTTACCCTCGGGGCTTTTTAGGCCAAGCTCTTTGATTTTTGCATCCATTTCGTCAATGGTTAATTTTTCTGCATCAACACCAGCTGATTCTAGCAAGTGATCAGCTCTATAACGTTTGTTAGTCTTTAAGTCATCAACTAATGGGTCAATAAATTCAGTTGTGTGCCCCGACGCCTCCCAAACACGTGGGTGCATTAAAATAGGTGTATCAATCAAGTACATGTTGTCACGTGATTCAACAAAGTATTTAACCCAAGATTTTTGAATATTGCGCTTTAGCAATGAACCTAATGGGCCGTAATCGTACGTTCCTGCCAGCCCACCGTACAGTTCAGAGCCTGGGTATATAAACCCACGCCTTTTACATAATGATATAAGCTTTTCCATCAAGTCATTTTGAATTTCAGTATTTGATTCTGTTTCCATAGACTAAATATACAGGAAATATGGCATTTTTAAAAGGCCTTTTTATTACTTGCCAACCCTAATCTCGACACCTTCAACGCTGGTCAATTTTAAAGCACCCTTGTTTTGATTAATCTGGCTACCATTTACAGTATCGGTACCTGATAAAACAGTGCGGTCAACAATTGTAGGCACTTCGCCTAGTTGCGCTTGTTTAGCAGTTATTCCAATTTTTACAAACACTTGCCTGCGAATATTTGGTGCTGGGTTTTTAGACAAATCACCAACTGTCCATATAATTTCGCGCGAGCTTGGATTGTAACTAACATTTTCAGAACTGGGTGAAGTTTCGCCCAACCATTCAAAGTTTCTATTTAAAGTTGCGCGTACTTGTGTACCAGTAACCAAAGAGTCAGTGTTTGAAAGCGTCCATTGCAAAGTATAACTACTAATTACGCCAATTTTTGGTTGCACCGTACCTAAATTTTTAAATGGACCACTTGAATGTGTAACAGCCTGATCAATAGATGCAGTTGTGCCTAATTTATATGTACGCGAATCAATAGAGCTTATTTCTTTGATTTCACTAATCGAATCAATCGGTGTACCCTTGATTGAAACAGTAACTGAAACTTCTTTGTTAGGCACTGTAATAAGTGTTGGAGACTTTGGTACAAAACTAAAAGTAACCGAACCAGATTCGCCTGAATTTGCCAATGACAAACTATCATTTGTGCGATTGTCCCAAATGATTACACCACGGTCATCATAAAATTCTCCACCATCATCAGGAACAATTGTTGTTTTGTCGTAGGCTGCCCCATTTAAACTTGCAGTTATTTCAATATCACGAATTGGTTGCTCGGTATTATTTTGCCAAAATATATTTACCGGCACAGTTTGACCAGTTTTAATTGGTATAACTAGCGAATCTTCATTTATTTTAGCTGACAGAAATGGCTTGTTTAAAACTACACTGTGAATTTTGCTAACATATACTGGACTAATGTCGTTATTGGTTTTATCAAATTCTCCGGCATAGAAACGAAAAACTCGCTCTTCATCATTGAATCCATTTATATTACCTGTTATTGATATTGTTTGAGGCGTAGCCGAAGTTATGTCACCCAAATACCAAACATTATTACTTGAAAATGTACCCGGAGTAGAGGTTTTAAATGTAAAACCTGTTGGGTATTCAACCTTTAGGGCAATATTTTTTAAAGTCTCACTACCATTTGGCGACAATGAAACCTTTAGGGTAAATGGTTGATTTGGCGATGAAACACTGGATGCATCAATACCTATACCTAACACACTAGAGCGTAAAGTTATTTGGTTTGTTGTAGTTTTAACAAATAGAGCGTTCGATCCCGGTATGCGATATTCTAAGTCAAAAACAATGTCTTTGATATCACCCTCTTGGCCGATTACTGGCAATATATATGGCAACCTTTTAGTTTCACCTGGTAAAATTGTACCTATTTGTATACGGTCACTAGCTGGTATTTTTGCGCCCACACCTTTGTCGTATTTAATAAGCAAGCTAGCCAGTTCAAGATTAACTGAGTTTTTATTTATTATAATAATATCAAAATTCGCTTTCTCACCACCTGAAACAAATGAATTACCCAACACTTCTAAATCAATTTTTTTATTAGTCACTAAATTGCCCCCACTTGATAGATAAAAGTATGCAAACACAACAGATGCAATTAATGCAAAAAATGAAAACATAAAAAACTTTTTAAAAAATGTTGGATGTTTTAAATTTTTTTTCATAACCTCATTACCTGTACCTGACCACTCTTTGGGTACATTAAAAGCCTCGGTGGTTAATTTATGAACCTTGTCGGGCCGAATATTTTTAATATCTTTTGTGGCAATTAATCGCTGCTTTAAAGCTTCGATTCTATCAACCTTTTTTTCATTGTTTGTTTTACCGCCAGACGCTTCATTGTCTTCGGGTAACATATCATTCATTTCCATTGTTTGTAGTATAGCAAATTATAAGTGTATGTGCGAAATAGATTCATTAATGCGATTTATAATTTCAACTTTTTCTTGAGCTGATAACATACCGCCATTAATAAAACTTTTATCAGATTCGGTGCTGTGCCAATAGCCCAAATTTTCAAGTATTACAATCATGACTAAAATATCAATATCTTTGTTTTGCTTTTTAAATAGCTCCAAAACATCATCAAATAATTTCTCGTGCGGTTCATCTGATACGACAAAACGCGCTAGTATGGCCGAGACTTTGGCCCGCACCAAAGTCTCGGCCCTGCCCGGCGCATATGGTTCGGGCCTGACCGCGCCAACACGAAAGCTTTCCCTGGTCTTGATCAAGTCAAATTCAGGCACCGCATACAAACGCAAACCAAAGCGATTTTTCGACACCATTTTACGCGCCCCCTGGGCCACTGCTACAACCATACCAAAATCGCGAGTAAAGACCTTTAAGAACAAGTCAGTCTCGCCCTTGGGCTTTAGGCCCACAATTAGGCCGGTTGTGTGGTAAATATGATGCGACATTCCCCCATTATACCAAAAAACCCTTTAAACTAGGCCCCAAAACATCGCTTTTGCCCTTGACTTTTTATATATATGGTGCTATAATATTAGCAGATATGGCAAACAAAGAAACAAAAATAGACTGGGTTCAAGAAACCCTTGCCGAATGCGAAAAAGATCGCAAAAACAGGAGAATGCCTGAAGAAGAATATTATTACCTCAGACTGCAAGAGCTCGCAAAAGAGCTCCCTGAAAAACCATTTGGCTCAAAATACGTGCCTGCCGAAGTGGGGCAGTTAAAACAAGTAGCGAAAACTGTTTACGCCGCTCGCCCAGGCATTAACTACGGCGCGAGACAGCAAATACGCTACTAAAAATCTTAACAGGTTGAACCTGGGTCCACTACTTAAATGTAGTGGATTTTTTTTATTTAAAAATCTTTTTATGAATTTCTTTACAAAACTCTATCTTCTCATCATGTGTATAATTGCCCGAAATTTTAACAAGCAGTTCACAATATTCTGGGTCTTCATTTTTTATACGAGGAATTGATTCATAAACCTGTAGCATCCAATCATGTTTCTTAAACCTAAACCAATAGTTTAGTGCCCTACCATAGAATTCTGAAAGTTTTCTAAAAAATGCCAACTGATCGTCTTTATAATCAATCATGCCGCCAATGTGTGAAAGCATCCATGCACTATGACCCCTAAATTCAGTTTCACTATAATCTTCTTGTGGCCTACCTTTTTTAAAAAGATCTTCAGCTAGTTCAACAAAATTAACACAAATACCTTGTGGGTCGTAAACAATACGTATATTACCCTTTCTAAACTGTGGCACATATTCAGAAATGTTATTTATTTCTTTTTTATACAAGACTGTTTTTATTTCAATATTTTGACCTAAAACAATCTCTCTTTCTGTTTCAACTTCATTGTCTACAAAAATAGCAAAATCCCAATCGCTATTTTCACGAAAGTTTCCATTAGCCCTTGACCCGTGAATCAAAATACCTAATGGATTATATTTTTCTTTTACATGCTCAATTAATTTATCTTCGATATTCATAGCATTGTTTAAAATAATTCTAAAACCTCAGGTAACTCAGTTACACCGTCGTCTTCGGTAAAGTGCCCCCTACTTGGTAGTGTTGTAACATGAGCATTTAGTTTATTTTCAAAAACTTCTTTATTATGTTCGACATAATTATAAGGCTCATTACCTGACAAAAATACATTTATGTTTGAACACACTTTTTTTATATTCTCATATTCAATCGGTGTTTCAATCCAGGGCCGAGCAATACTGACCACCTCACCACCCTCTGCATCTAAACCAGCTAAATTAAACCAGCCAGCAACAAACACTGTCATACCTACACGACTACCCACGGGTAGCGTTTGCAGATAACGCATAATAGCTTGGCAACCAATGCTGTGGCCAACAAAATATGTGTTTTCATCGGGTACGCCAACAAGATCGGCCAATTTACCTACCCACTTATCAATTTGCGGGTGATCAGTTTCAGGCATTTCGGGCACAAAAACATCATAACCCCTGGACCTCAATTCGTTACTTAACCATGGCCGCCAATCATCTTGCGGCCCACCACTCCATCTATGAATAATAATTACCCTTTTCATATTTTAATTATACCATTTTTATTAAAAAGCAGACACTAACGGAACATTCTAGAGCGGTCACTTAATTTTGTTCTGATAAGTTTCTATACCTTTATTTGTGTGGCACTGAAGATTTTTATATTATCTTTAATTCCTAAAAGCTCTAGATGGTTTTTAAAATCTTTTGTTAACTTACCCCTTCCAAACCAAACACTTTTTTGAATCATAATAAAATCCCATGAAATAAGTTGCCTTCGCAACCAGTCGCGAATATTTTTCTTTTCTTCAGGAATATCAAACATTATCATTACACCTTGAACATCTTTTGACTTTTCAAAGTATACAGAAGTAGCTTTTTTCGATAAATACTTTTTATAATCTAATTCCAAAAAATCATTTGATAATTCTTTTACAAATCCATCTCTCTTAAGTCTATAAAGACTTTGTCTAAATGCCTTTTGCTCATTCTTCTCTCTTTTTTCAACAAGATTTTTTAGAACCTTTGACTGTATACGCATTGACCGACATGACAAAAGATAGCTTATGATTTCCTCTGTATGTGTTGACCTATCCCAATATGGCGCTTTCATACTATCAAGTATAACAAATCTGAGCGGTCGCTCTATTTTGTTCTGTGAATAAGCTATACATTCTTTACCAAACCGTCTGGATACCTCTTTTACCCGCTAGCTTCTCACTAACTCTTCGTTTAGTCGCTGGGCTGATTTTTTGATCATCTGAATCAAGAGGAAACCATCTTGCATCATCAAGCTCCCAGCCTTTTGTAAAACCCTTTGATTCTAAATTAAAAATATATGTGTAGATTGTATCTTTTTTACCTTCCAGGTCTGAATTATACATACCTAATAATTCAGGCTCGGTAACAAGTTTGATACCCAATTCTTCAAAAACTTCCCTCTTTGCGCACACTACTGGATCTTCGCCCCACAAACGCATATTACCACCGGGAAGCAAGAAATAATCTTTGCCTATATTTTTTACAAGTAAAATTTCATTATTACAAATCAACAATACCTTTACGCCTTTTGTATTTGGACGAAACAACTTCCAAAAGATCTTCACAAGTGGAAATGTTGTTTTGTGTATCACTCGAAGAACGGTGTCCATTTATTTTTGAATGCTTACTTTATAAACTTGCCCATCAATTACAACTTCGTTTTCGCCATCAGTAAATTCAATCTGGCTAATTTGCACAGTCTTTTTTAAATCACTTTCAAAACCCGCCAACAAATCTTGGGCGTTTGTAGAAATTTTTAGATTAATTACGTCATCAGGCGTTAAGCCAGTTTCTTTGCGTAAGTCTTGCAGTGCGCGTACTAGTTCGCGGTAATTACCCTCGCGTTTTAGTTCTGGGGTTATTTCGGTATCATACACAAATTCAGTACCAACTAAAATTTGCTTAACATTTAATTCATCCATTATGATTTCAAAATAAGTATTTGAAAGTTCGCCCACTACTGTAAATGAAGCTAATGGTTGCTTAACGGCAATATTTAATTTTTTGCGCAAAGCATTACCTTCAGTACAAACTTCGCGTACTTTGACCATTTCAGTCAAAAGAACTTCATCAACTTTTTTAGCAACAGGCCATTCTGTTAGGTGTACTGATAATTCGTCTGAATTGATGCGAAGCTTTTGCCAAATATCTTCTGCGGTAAATGGCGCAAATGGTGCCATTAATTTAGCCATGGTTTTTAAGACATAGTATAGTGTTTGTTTTGCATCAGCATCGCCGTCTTTTAATCGGTCACGAGAACGGCGCAAATACCATGTTGATAGGTCGTCAACAAACAAGTCAAACGGCCTACCAGCTTTATCAAGCTCATAAGATTCCATGGCTTCAAAAATTTCGTGACTAACTTGATCAAGTCTTGATACAATCCAAACATCTAAGACATTAACTGAATTAGGTCTTTCCTTATTTTCTATTGCGACATTGCGATACAATTCATAAAATGAAACAACATTCATTAACCGACCAATAATCTTCATGGCGATATCACCCACCAATTTTTCACTAAAGTTTGTATCCTCACCCTTCATTAAAGGAGATGCCATTAAATATAACCGCAGCGCATCAACACCAAACTTATCAAAAATAATCCACGGGTCTGGATAGTTACCCTTTGATTTTGACATTTTTTGCCCGTCAGTTGCCTGAAGTGTTCCTGTTGTTACAACATTTTCAAACGGAGCATGCCCAAAAAGAATCGTTGATAAAACATGGCTATAATAAAACCAAGTACGTGTTTGCGACATGTATTCAGCCACAAAACCAGCTGGAAAATTTTCTTTCTGCCAATTGGGGCGCTCGAACGGATAATGATCCTGAGCATACGGCATTGAGCCTGATTCGAACCAGCAGTCAATAACTTCAGGTATTCTAAAGTGTTCGACACCGTCTTCATTAACAAGTACAACGCTATCAATGTATGGTCTGTGTAAATCAACTTCATAATTTTTATTATGAGGTAATTTAACTAGTTCAAAAATTTCTAGGTGACCATTTTCGATTTTACGAAATGTGCCACTAATATTTTTAGCCGAATCTTTTTCATTCAAACAGTCTAAAACAGCTTGCATTACCTGAAAAGCTATACCATGCGTACTTATAACAATATTTTTATTTTCATACTTGCTATCTATTTCATATAAGAATTCGGCAAAACGATTTTTAGCATCTTGTAAACTTTCACCCTCGGGTATAGCAAAGTTCATATCAAATTCATGACCTGCACGATAGTTAAAATATTCATCAAAACCCTTCATGTTAAAAATACCAAAACAATACTCGCCGATGCGTGCATCAGTTTGAATTTGAGCTTTATCGAACCCAATTGTCTCGGCTATAAA
>JAGOOX010000012.1 GCA_017992305.1 Minisyncoccota bacterium | reverse complement strand
CAGTTAAAAAGGCTGTTAAAAAAATCAGCAAAAAAGTTACTAAAAAATCTAAATAATTACCAATAAAAAATAAATTTATGTTATACACAATTGCCGTTATACTTCTTGTTTTATGGGCACTAGGCTTTATTGGTTTCAATATAGCTGGGGGTCTTATACATGCCCTACTAGTTATTGCCATTGTCTTAGTCATAGTTCGCCTAATTCGTGGCGAAAACCCTGTTCAGTAGATAGGGCCAAAATAAAAAGTCTTCATTTTAAAATGAAGACTTTTTATTTTAATTGTTTATTAATTTCAAGCTCTAGTTGTTGTGGTTGATTGGTGCCAATACGATAAATTTTACCATTTGTCATTTTTATTTCGACGGCGTCAAAGCCCGAAACATTGTATATAAACATGCGTGGCCAAAACCATAAACGCACACCCCAACCGTAATACCATTTGTTTTTTACAATTTTTGCCGAAACAATCTCGTCAACCAAGAAGCTCTTTTTAAAAATTCCATAACCAAATTTTACCTTCAAATACTTTTCATCTATCGACACGTTCAGCTTAGCAAATGACAAAAGAATAAAAATAACAAAAAACATTACAGCCGAAACAGCCAAATTTGGGCCCGAATCAACCGCAGGTACCTCGTTCAAAGCCATTGTATAAACCCATACAAAAAATGCCAAAACCGCCAACGTTACTACCAGCATCAAATACCCTATTTGTGTGTGTTTGTATGGGTTCATGTTTTTTATTTATTATACTGCGACAAGCCTAATATATTACCCTCAGAGTCTTTGAACCACGCCAGGTAGCCCATACTACCACCCTCGCCCAGCGGAGTTTTGCCACGTACAATTGCACCACCGTTTTCGACAATTTTAGTTAGCGCCATATCAATATCGGGTACATCGACATAAAACATTGGGTGTGGCATTTCAGGGTCGCGCTTGCTAGAGCCACCGTTTACAAAGCCGGTCTCGGTTGGTTGCATTTTTTCATCAACTGGGCCGGTTTGCCAGCTAGTATAATTAAACTGCTCCCACTCAAAAGGCACCCAATTAAAAACGTTTTGATAAAAAGACTTTGCGCGCTCCTTGTCATCCCAAGGAAATTCAAAATGTGTTACTTTGTTCATATTGTGATTATAACATTTTGGGTAAGTTTTTACAGGAACTAAATTCTTATTTAGACTTAATTATTTTTTTTATTACAGAATCAACAAATAATCTAAACGCTGGTCGATTTTCTTTTTCGTAAATTATTTTGATCCCAGCTAAATGACCTTCTGGGCAGTTTAAGTTTTTCCCCGAAATAGGAACTTGGTTATTATTTATTCTATCTACATACATTCTTCTCAAATTTCCTGGCCCATCTTTTTGATACTGGCAAATTAACTTATTGCATTTTTGGCAACGAATTTCTAAAAGCCTGGAATACCCCCCTCGAGATTTTTTAAACTTATCATTTTTAAATATTGTTGCCATATAGTAATTTAATTATAACATTTCAGGCAAGTTTTTTGCATGTAGCCTAGGCTGGCTTTTATTATATATTTATGGTATTTTAAGCGAAAGTATAAGTAGCTATTACATACGTTGTATTCTGATGATATGCGGATGCGTATTACGGTCTCCGAACTGAAACATCTAAGTAGGGACAATTTGTAGCATAATGGATAAACCGACACATGCGCGGGCTTACTTACCTATATTAAAAATGGCCTGAAATGACGACCCAGGTAAAAAAGCCTTTATGGGTAATGACTACGTTAAAAAAATACTTTAAACCTCGGGTGAATTTTCCACCTGAGGTTTTTTTTGTTTTTAGGTTTTATTCTTGCACAAATAAATAGTAAGGCAATCAATGCATTACATTGTTGCCAACTATTTTATACTGGGAGTACTAGACGAAGTTAGAACCTCGCTTATGGCTAATTATACCAGCAAATTCTCAATTATGAACACATGGTAATGAAAAAGCCTGCACATAAAATGCAGGCCTTGTAACGAAATAGTGTTTGAATGAATTTGAAATTAAGCTTCCTGTAGCTTTAAGCTTGTAAGGCAGAACTGTTCTATTTTATCCTGGGTAAAGTCTTCAGCATACCTTTTTATATCTTCATCTCTGGAAATATGGCACTGTAGTATCTTACCCTTCAGATCTTTATTGTCTGTTCTACCTTTCAGCTCTTCGTCATACAGGTCTTTCTCGTGTGAGTGACCCAATTCTGATTGCATTACATAATCTGCCTGTTTGGTATCCAATATTTCGTGGATACTTGGGAAATTAAGCGAAGCAACTAAAAGTGAACCAGCCCATCCTGCCTGTGACAATACCTTGGTGATAAGTTCAACCTGGTATTCGTTGCGAAAAGCCAGTAGGAAAGTTTTACGTTCGTTCGCTGATACTCCTTTTGTTCGAGGAATAACTGCAATATCAAAACAGCCTTTAGCGACATTCAGGTGAATTTTATCCAGTAAGCTAATGCGTGGATCGATAAGCTTTTTTATCCTTTCGCAATCTTTAAGCAAGTCTGCTCCAAAATTATGAAGAAGTTGCATTGCATTAGGTAAAATGTTTGCCTTTTGCTTTGCGTACTCTTGTTGTAAAAGCTTTTTCAAAGAAGGAACATTTCCGCTATTAACATAGCTACGAATTTCTCTTCTTCTTTTGTCGAACCACACAGGTACCTGCTTTCCTTCAGTTGCAGACTTATCAGTTATAATATGTCCGAGCACTGAAAGCTTGTCATTTGAACCCCAACCTGGCTTCATTCCTTCATCTCCGAGGATTTGGAGTAATAATTTCAGGCAGTTTTGTTTTCTGTCGAGTTTAAAGATTTTTGACCAACTGGTAGAAGTTGAAAAGGTTAACCTTTCTTTGAGCTCTTCATTGTTGTAAAGGTTTACATAGCAGAAAGGGCTTGCATACTCACTCTTTTCCAGGCCCATTTCAATGGAGATACGGTATGTATCAATTGAAAATTCATAGCTCACACTATTTCCAGCCAGTAATGATTGAGAAATTGTGTTAGCTATTTCTTTTGCAGTAACATTTTCCCCATTGATTGTGTAATCAAGACCTGGGAAAAATTTTAGCAAGTAGGTTAGAAGTTTTACCAATAAATTGGCTTTGTCTTTTAAGGCAGTTGTTTCGTATGAAGCTACCAAGGCTTCAAATTCTTTTGGTTCAGCGGCACGAAGCGATGCAAGCAACATCATTGTTGCGATGAACTTTTCAGAACGCTGCTCGGTTTGTAATTGAGCAAGCAGGGTATGAAACTTATCATACCTTTCCAAAAAGTTACGGACTTCGTAGTTACCTAACGCTTTGAGTAAACGATTTTTTGTATTCATTTTTATTAATTTTTATAAGTGATTGTTTAGTGGATTACCCAAATCTCCTTCAGAAACTCGGGTAATCCACTAAATTACTCCATAAAATCAATAAACACTTTTTGAAAGAACTTACTTACATAGTATATCATATATATAAAACAAGTCAAGGTCAGTTAATCCTTACGAATGAGGCTTAAAATAAGGAAAAGGGACGGTTCGGACCTCTCAATACTATTGAAAAATAAAAGCGATTTGATGTTTTGTGTGAACAAAATCCACGAGTGTTGCCCGACAGGGACTCGGTCACACATAAATTTTTTGTTAAAAATTTTGCGCGACCCCGCCTCGGCAACAAATACTCCGTATTTGGCTTTGCGCCTGCGGCCTTCTCGTCCCTGCGGTCAGGTAAAATAGTAAGGCAATCAATGCCCTGCACCGCTTACAACTATTTTATGCTGCCCGACAGGGACTCGAACCCCAATAAACGGTACCAGAAACCGTTGTCCTACCATTAGACGATCGGGCAATATAGGCCATTTATACCACAAAAATAGGTAAATAAAAAGACGCTTTTTTGATATAATTAACACATGGAAAATATAGTTGTAAGCTCAAAAAATAATGAGCCCGAAGAACTAGAGGTTGTTGAAATTGTTAACGCTCTTTATGAAAAATACAATATACCAAACTTCACTAATACAGTAATGGTTGAAAAAGGTTCAATCCCCCATTCTCACCCAATACTTACCCTTAACACCAGAGTTAAAGACCCTCGGCTTATACTTAAAACTTTAGTACACGAACAATTGCACTGGCATGCTGAAAACCATCCACAATATAATAATTGTATTGACTATATAAAAACAAAATATATTGATGACGGCGAACATAATAAATTAGGCACCAACCCCAATAGTTACTGGGAACATATTATTGTTTGTTTT
Source organism: Minisyncoccota bacterium (assembly GCA_017992305.1). Taxonomy (GTDB): domain Bacteria; phylum Patescibacteriota; class Minisyncoccia; order Phycocordibacterales; family UBA9973; genus MFUC01. Next base: position 9,761 of record JAGOOX010000012.1, on the reverse strand, counting down.
AATACTAGAAATTATTTAGAAAGCATATTGTCAAAAGATGATATCGATTGGGTATACCTACAATGGCAAGCCTACCCTACTCTTGAAAAGTTGATTGCAAAAAATAAAGACCAAATTAAATCTGACCTAGAAAAATTTGATCTTATCTATACATGATTTGCTATACTGTAATTATGAAAAACGCAATTATTTTACACGGCATGCCCGACAAAGAACACTATTTAAATGGTGGAATTTTACAACAAGACAGTCACTGGTTGCCGTGGTTAAAACAAAATTTAGAAAGCAATGGCATTGAAACAAGTGTGCCCGAAATACCCCACCCTTACGCACCAAATTACAAAGCATGGTGCGAGGTTTTTGAACAATTTAAAATAAATGATGAAACAATTTTAATCGGTCACAGTGCGGGTGGTGGTTTTATAATTCGCTACTTGGCCGAAAATAATATTTCGGTTGACAGGGTCATACTAGTTGCCCCGTGGCTTGACCCCGACAAATATTTGAAAACTATGGGTTGTGAAGATTTTTTTGATTTTGAATTCAATGGCGACATTGCTAATAAAATTTTAAACCAAGTAAAAAGTATTGATGTTTTATATTCAACTGATGACGATGAAAATATTTTAAAAACAGTAGAAATGCTAAAACAAAACTTTAGCGAAAATTCTAATGAGAATAATGTAATTAATAATGCAAAAATAAATTACCATGAATTTACCGATCGCGGGCATTTTACAACCGAGCTGGGTTATAACAACGACACCCTACCCGAGGCATTAGAGATTTGTTTAAAGTCTTAGTTAAAAAAACAAAAATATGCTAAGTTGATTACATGAATGAAAAACGTTTAGCATTACGCAGTATTGTTTCGCCCAAGGCGATTATTGTTTTTACCGTCTTTTTAGATGTATTAGGTATTGGTTTAGTCATACCAACACTGGCTTTTTATGTTGAATCTTTTGGTGTATCACAAAACGTAATTTCGGCGCTGTTTGCCGTATTTTCACTATGCGCATTTATCAGCTCGCCTATACTGGGCATGATTTCTGACCGTTTTGGGCGCAGGCCGGTATTACTAGCGTCTTTGGCTAGTTCGGCCATAGGTTGGCTTATTTTTGGCCTTTCAGGGTCAATTATTGGTCTATTTATAGGTCGTATTATCGACGGTTTGGCTGCTGGTAATATATCAACTGCCCAAAACTATCTAATCGATATTTCAAAAAACGACAAAGAGCGTTCACACAATTTGGGCCTTATTGGAGCGACATTTGGTATTGCATTTATATTGGGCCCGCTGGCCGGTGGCTTGTTGTCGCATATTAGCCCAGCCATGCCTTTTTACGTTGTAGGTGTATTGGCCACACTTAATTTAATACTTGCCTATTTGTTTTTGCCCGAAAGTCACCACGATCATAACCAAACAAAACTATCACTAAATCCGTTTACCCCAATCATAAAGGCTTTGAAAAATAAAAAACTACGCCCAATGTATTTTACTTGGTTTTTGTTTGGTATTGCGATTTCGGCAACACAAGCTATTTTTGCACTTTATTTAAATGAACGTTTCAGTTGGACAGCACTAAACGTTGGCTTAATCATGGCATTAATTGGGGTTATCATATCAATCAACCAAGCATTTTTATTAAAAAAGTTTTGGCTTAAATATTTCGACGAAGCTAAACTGAACATGTGGGTAATACTGCCCTTTGCTGCGTGCTATATACTTATGGCAGCTCCATACAAATTTGTTTTCATGCTAGGTATTGTTATTAGCGCATTTGGGCAATCATTGTTACGTGTGACCATGACAAGTCAAACAATTAACAATAGTTTAAAGCATGAACAAGGTGAAACATTAGGCATACTAACATCATTAATGTCATTATCTATGGTTATTGCACCACTAATTGGTGGATTATTATATGGTTACGATATTACTTGGCCGTACATTTTTTCAGCAGTCGTTTTAATACTTGCCTTTATTGTTGTTTGGATAACCAGTAGTTATATAAAAACCAAAGGACATACCGACACACCAATTATTGAGTCTGTGTAAAGAAAGTTTTTTGCTGTTGACTAGTTTATATTTTTATATATAATTCGAAAGGATTTTAAAAATATACTATAATGTTAGATAACATAACTTCAACAGACATGCGTCGCCTGTATCAACTAAGTTTAAATGAGAAGACGGCTAGCTTAACATGTACCGCAGACAAAAGCGTTGTACTAAAACTACTTGAATTAGGCGAAAGTGGAGGGGTTATTGATGACATGATTAACACTTTTTCATTCAAGAACTTTGTTAATAACCCAAAAGCAAAAAATTACGGCTTTAATGGCTGTTTTACTATCGTGCCTGGACCAAACAGTGATTCTGTTTGTTTTATGGCAAAAATACCTCCCTTGTTCGAAAATGTTGGTGTTTGTGATTATTGTAAAGGTTCTGGTAATTTTTTAGGCAGTCAATGCTTTTTTTGCGACAACACTGGCCGTAATTACAACCAATGTTATGTTCAAGGGTATGAATTGTCAGCCAGCTTAAACCTGATTATGCAAGCAGCCTTGACCATTACAGAACAGCCAAAAAATACCCAGTCACAACTAATAAGCATTATGCTAGAGACCGGTGATCGTCCAAGTGCCGATATTGAAGGCGAGCTCAGTAGTATTCTTGTAAATTGGTTAGCTAAAAACAGTAGCCGGTTCGAAAAAGAATTCGCACCTAAAATAATTACAGCCATGGCAAAGGTGTACAAAAAACTACACCCAAACTATAGACTGGTGCACAAATCAGGTTTTCGCGCGGTACTGCACAATGATTGGCACTTGTTGCTTGACTGCCCCGGCAATGCCTGTGGCATTAATGCCTTGGACCCTAACGGCGACGGCAATAAAAACGCAGGTTACAAGTTTAGTTGCCACAACGTTCATTCAGTAGTTCAGCAGTTAACATTACTAGCTGGTTTAATAAAATTATGTGACCTGTACGAACAAGACCATAAAACGCCCACATAGGGCGTTTTATTATTTCTTTAAATATTTTCGAATAGCTATAGTGCTTGAAATTGCAGTAACAACCAAGCCTATTAATAACAGTATAAAGAATATTTGAAAACTATTTTTCAAATAATATGTAAACATATCAAAACCTAAAAAGGCGGTCATACCAGAACGTGAACTTAACAACATTACAAACATTAGCAAATATGCCAATATGGTACCTATGGCACCAACCATCATACCCTCTAGTATAAATGGTCCACGAATATAGCTATTTTCAGCACCCACTAGGCGCATAACGGTAATTTCTTCGCGAGCGACAAAGATTGTTAGCCTAATGGTGTTATAAGTTATGATTATGGCAATAAGCGCAAAAATCAAAACCAATACAATACCAAATTTTCGAGAGCTTTCTGTTTTTTGTATTAAGCTATCAATGATTTCTTTGTTTTGGTAATAATTAATTTTATCAATTTCATTACCATAACCCTGACCCTCTATTTCGTCACTTTTTAGGTAGTTATTAATTGTTTCGTAATAACTTGAATCAACAGCTTTGACTTCCAACTCGGCACCTAATGGATTATTTTTAAGCTCATTTAGGGCCTGCAAGGTTATATAGTCGTTTTCGTGCTTTTTCTCGAACTGAGCCAAGACGCTTTCCCTAGTTGTATAGGTAACCTCTTTTATGTCGTCACGGCCTTCTAGTATTGTTTTTAGGTCAAGAATCTTTTCTTCGCTAGTTGAAGGCGAAAAATAAACCACTAGGTCAACACGGTCTTTGGCCGTGTTTATAAGGGTTGCTAAAACAACCTGAAACATTAACAATAGACCAACTAAAACCAAGGTTATCATGACCAACAAAACTGAAGCAAATGAAACCGTACCTCCTCGTTTAAAGTTGGTAAACCCTATATTGAAAATTCTTTTTAATTTATTATTAAACATAGTATTTCTATTCTTTAGATTTTTTAACTTTGGTGTCTTTGACTATTTTACCCTTTTCGATCAAAATTATTCTTTTGCCGATTTTTTCGCCAACTTCACGATTGTGGGTTGTTAGTATAACTGTTGTACCCATGTCATTAATCTTTTTTAGCATTTGCAAAACATCTTCTGAATTAATTGGGTCTAGGCTTGCAACTGGTTCGTCGGCAATGATTACCTCGGGCTGGTTTATAATTGCACGGGCAATAGCCAAACGCTGTTTTTCACCACCCGACATTTGGTGTGGGAAGTGATGCATACGTTCGGTCAAGTCAACCAAAGCCAACACACTAGGTACGTCATGAACAATCTCTTCATCGGTTTTACGAAGCGCCTGCATTGCAAAAGCAATATTTTCATAAGCAGTTTTGTTTTGCAGTAATCTAAAGTCTTGAAATATTGTACCCACGCGTTGCCTATATGCAGTTAAGTCTTTGGTGCTTAGTTTTGCAAGATTAACATTTTCAAACGTAACAGTACCCTCACTAGGAGATTCTTCGCGTAAAAGTAACTTAGTTAACGTAGTTTTGCCGGCGCCTGAATGGCCAACAAAAACCACGAACTCTCCAGGTTCGATTTTAAAGTGAACGTCTTCTAATGTTAAAAGCTCGTCGTTGTATTTTTTATACACGCCTTCAAATTCTATCATCCCTTTTATTATATCACGTTAATACCAGCTGCCAAAATGAAATCTTCTATTTCGCCGTCATATAACACTTTGTCAACATTACTAGTTTCATAACCGGTTTTATGGTCTTTGACTAGTTTATAAGGGTGCAGTACGTATGAACGCATTTGACTGCCCCACTCAATGTTTGTATTGCCCGCAATTTTCATGCTTTCCTCTAGGTCTTTATGTTCGTCTTCGGCTTTTTTAATTAATTTACCATACAGCATTTTTAGGGCGACATCGCGATTAGCCTCTTGACTGCGTTCATTGTTGGCCAGCACCGAAATACCGGTAGGTATATGTTTAATACGCACGGCAGTTTCGCGCTTGTTAACATTTTGCCCGCCTGCCCCGCCTGATTTAGCGAAATCGATTTCTAAATCATCAGCCGGTATAATAATGTCAATATTTTTTTCAATTTTCGGGATTACTTCAACTAAACAAAATGAAGTTTGTCGTTTTGAATTAGCATTAAATGGTGATATGCGAACTAATCGGTGCACACCGCTTTCACTCTTTAAATTACCATAAACATTTTTACCCTGAACTTCGATAGTAATATTTCGATAGCCATTATGGTCATTTTTATTTTCATGCAAAAATGAAACTGTGTAATTTTTATTTTCGGCAAACTTTAAATACATTTGCAATAACATACGGGCAAAATCCTCGGCATCATCCCCACCCGCACCTGCCAAAATAGTCATAATTGCCCCACCCCGATCATACGCATTTACGCCCTCGCGTTTGTCTTTTAAATTCTGCAGCTCCTTGATCAGCTCTTGCGCCTGATTTTTGTCAGCCCAAAAATCAGGCGCCTGCATAGCCGCTTCGATTTCATTTATACGTTCATTAATATCGTTTGAAACGTTATTTAAATCCATTTAGCTATTATAGCAAAAAACCCCTTGTTGCATCACAACAAGGGGTTTTACAGGTTACTACCTGTTTCCGTAATTCTGTACGGCTTTGTTTTTTACAATAACTGAAATAGTTCGTGGACTATTTGTTACGACCGTAGCGCTTCCAGCATCAAAATGACCTCCGCCACCAATAAAGCTTTCGGCCATGGTTTTGGCATAGCTACTTTTTCTAAAAGACCTAAAACGAACTCGCCAAAGATCTTCACTGTTCTGACTGGCAACAACTAAAACGTCAATTCCTTTTTGCTGTTCAAGTGTTTTAATAACGAAGTTTGAATTTGTTTCTTCGCTTATTTCAGAGTACTTGGACATTTCATCTTTTGAAATAATAGCAATTAAAAAACGTAAATTACCACCATCAAAGAATTCAAGATGGTTTGTAGCAATGGCAAGCATCGCTAAATCATCAAGCCCGACTGAGTTATTATAGGCTGTAATTAGCGGTTGCATATCAACCTGCTCTTGAATAATTTGCGCGATTTCAAAAACTCTGGCCGAAAGTCCATATTTAAACCCGCCAGTGTCAGAATACATACCCATAAATACCGCTTGTAAAAAATCAGTCATGAAAAACCCATGACCATCGGCTAGTTCATAAACCATTTGCGAGGCTGATGAAAAATCAGTGTCGACAATTGACAACTCAGCCCCAGTGATACTGTTTGACGCGTGATGATCAATTACAATTTTAGGTAGTGGCATTTTGTCACCCATGTCATGCAATCGGTCCTCGTTTGAGGCATCAATCATAATAAAGCAAGCATTTTGCATCAAATTTAAGCGTAAATCTTCTACTCTTTCATTTATTACAAATTGTAACAAATCCAGACCATGAAGCTCCTTTGAAAAGGTTTCATTTTTACCGGACACAATTGTCACCTTTTTACCCGCTTGGGTTAGTAATTTACTCATTGCGATGTTTGAGCATAATGAATCGGCGTCAGCGTCAACGTGTAGGCACAGTATGAAGTTGTTATACTTGGCCACGGTGTCCCAAAATTTCTGTTTGTTTAGTTTTAATATTTTCATTTTTATGTAATTAATCTGACAAAACAATACCATAAAAATTCTATTTACGCAACAGTAACTTTAAAAACCGCCACTATTGTGGCGGTTTCTATAAAGAACTAGTATTCATCATCTGAATCAACAATATGCTTAGCTGCGTTATTGGCAATTTTGATATCCCAAAGGGGTTTTTTAATTTTTTCCCAATATTTATTACCTGGGTTTGATAGTTGCTTTGGCCATTTGCGACCCTTATACACCTGTCTAATGTACCCAATATACCCGTCAATTTTAGCATGAATAGGATCATCAGATGCAGCAAATAAACCTTGATGGAACATTGCGCGAATCTTTTTTTGCTTGGCTTTTGGAATTCCAACTGACGAAATCATAAAGGGCCGGCCAAGTCTTTGGGCACGATCTGCCCCTCGAATGGATAAAAGAGGTGTAATATCATGACCATTTATAAACTGTCTATTTAGCTTTAGCCCACAAATTGCGGGTGAGCGTTGCCGTCGATCAATCGTACGAAACTTTTTATAATTCATTTTAAAAATTCCGGTTGATTCAACGACTTCGGCCCAATGTTTTTTTAATTTGTCGCTTGGTCGATTACCTGTGCAAATTACAATATCATCTGAATAAATCGATATCGATTTTGGTATTCTATTTGGCACAGAATAAAACAATTTGTCTAAAACTTTTTGTTGGCTAACAATCAAGCATAATATAAAACCTGATGTCGGTGCGCCTTGTGGCAGTTGGCCATTATAGGTTAATATTTCAGCCATTTGTTTAGCTAAAATTTTAACAATAGCTTTTGACTTAGAGCAGTGTACCCTACCAGCAAAGACTTCATCACGAATCATTTGACGAAACCAAGCTGTTTTATATTTACCCCTACGGCCGCCAAATAATGGATGACGCAGCGGGTAAATATATCTTGAATTCTTTTCAGACATTTTAATTAGAATATCGTCAAAGTAGACAGTCGTCTTGTAAAGTTTTTTTGCAGCCTTTTCCATCAAAAACTGTTTGTAGCAAAAAAATTGGTCAAGAATATTTGCAACATCGTCCTTTTCAAAATACGGCTTATAAAAATGCCAAGCTGTTTGCTTAAGCATCTCATCAAGATCGTTTGGCATATCGCCCACACGTGTTGCTGACCATATTTTTAAATAAGGCTTACACCAACTTATGAGCTCGGTATACAGAGGGTCTTTTTTTGCCAATTCACTAAACTTTTTTTGATACGCATCATATTGTTTTTTAAGTGCAACAAACTCGCGTCTTGAGTTATAGGCCTTGGCATAGTATTCAATCTCTCTGACAAAAACCTGCTCTAATGCATTTGATACGTGCTCTTTTTTGATTGAAGGAAAAGCGTCTTTGAAGTCAATAGTGGTTGCAAAATTAGTAAATAGGTTTTGCTTGGCATGTAAAAACAAATGATTAACATACGAACACCTAGGCAGCAACCCTGTCATTCGATGATCAAAAAGATTGAAGAAATAATTTATAGAGTCTTTTTGTTCGTGCAAACTTCCCTCTCTTGGCTGTTTACTAAAATAGAGGCCCAACTTAGGATCATAAGAGTAAAACCTTTTAAGATAATTCTTTCTAAACCATAATTGATAGAAGAATCTATTTAGTATAGTTGCTTGCGCAACCTTCAAATTCTCGGGCGGTTCAGCAATGTTTCGAAAACCATCACCTCCCCTTTTCTTTTTCTTGTAGCAATTGTAATCTACTGTACTGGCAAATATTTCGCTCATTTCATTTCGCCTAACTTTGGCGCTTTTTTTAGAAAGAATCGCAACATCGGTCAGTAGCTCGAATGCTAGCTCGGTATTGGTTTTGTTTTTCATATTAAATTTTTAGTGTACATAAGTCGGGTGCCGTGCGGGGCTTTACGCCCCGCAAAGGCTTACTCCGGTTTCGCGGTGAAAGTAATTGTAAATTACGCATAAACCCTCGTTCATGCGTCAGCAGTCAGATACTAACTGCATACTTGTTTACCCAGAGAGCAACAAGTACTGGTTATCATAGCCCAGACGACCCCGATTTAACCAAATACTACACTAAAATTGGACTTAGTCAAATTTGGCTTTGGCAGTTATTTAGATTTTTACATTATGCCAAATACGGGCGCTAGTTACGTCACATATATGGACATATGCCGATAGTGGCAACTGAATATTTACATTTGGGCTATAGTCTTCACCTTCGCCATGAATATATTTCAATGCGTTTAAATGCTTTTCGTTTAAAATAATACTAAAATCATTTACCATGCTTTTTATAAAATCAGATTTTTCAGCATCACTATGAAAAACTTTGCCCTCTACATATTTAAAAGGTTTTTCCAGGTCATGCAAAAATAAAATCAGTATTGCATCAGACAAACTAAAATCTACACCACCAATATTTCTAATCGGTTCATATAAAAATTCGGCCAGCGCCATACACTGACAAAGGTGCTGTATATAACCACCATCCCAAGCCTGATGTTTTACTTTTGAGCCAGGGGCTTTTTCAAAGATGGGCTTGTATTTAGCAAACATTTTTCGGCAAGCAATGCCATTTTCACCCCGAATTAATCCAAGGTAATGATCGATTTCTTTTATTTCTAGTGTTTTCATTTTTATGTATCTGCCAAAACAATACCACAAAAAACAAACTTGAGCAATATTTGAGCCATTGCCCGGAATCGAACCGGGGACCTACTCCTTACCATGGAGTTGCTCTACCAGCTGAGCTACAACGGCTAACACATTGATATTACCCTATTTTTTAGGCTTTTTCAATGTAGCTAAACTAGATCATCAAATCGCGCAAACTACAATATTTACAATCAGCATCACCACACCTTTTGTTCCAAAAATCTAAGTTGCGAATTTCATGGGCCACCTCGACAATTTTTTGTTTCAACTCAACAGCATCTGAATTAGTAATTTCAAAAGACTCTTTTTTACACTTTCCACTATCAGCGTCAGGCTCCAAAAAATCTAGCGTTGCATTTTGCATTGTTACCCTACCGTCATAATATTCATCAATTAAAATTTTATAAAATACTAATTGGCGATAATATGCGCCATCGCTATTTTTTGTAGCGCCTAATATTTCATTGCGAGTTTTAGGTTTACCAGTTTTATAATCGATAACGT
>JAGOOX010000045.1 GCA_017992305.1 Minisyncoccota bacterium | reverse complement strand
ATAAAAGACCCTAAACCCTGTACGGTTGCAAGTCCTTTTCAAGAAAAGTTATTATTAGTTCAGACCCAAAAGATCTATTCTGATGAAGAGTTAGATTTTCCTTTTTAAAAACAACAAAGCCCGAATAAAATTCATTCGGGCTTTTTAATTTAATACACCATCTCAAGCAAACATTGATTGAGGGCGCGTGTACTTTGCGCCAGGGATTAATCTCATAATACTGAAAAAATAATAAAAAGCAAATTTTGATAGCTTCTTAAAAACTCGATAAATTCGGGTTTTTTTGGTATAATCTTGGGACTATGGAAAAAACTATGGGCGACAATGTCGCAGAGTATAACCACAAAAATATAGAGGCTAAATGGCAAGAGAAATGGGAAATGGACGGTATTTACAAGGTTGCCGACAATGTACCAGGTAAACAAAACCATATTACACTGGTTGAATTTAGCTACCCATCGGGTAATTTGCACGTGGGTCACTGGTACGCATTCTCGGTACCAGATATTTTTGCACGTTATAAACGCATGCAGGGTTTTAATTCATTGTACCCAATGGGTTTTGATGCTTTTGGCTTGCCGGCTGAAAATGCGGCGATTAAATTAGGTGAAGACCCTAAAACCTGGACATACGAACATATGGACAAAATGCGCATACAGTTGCGTTCAATGGGCGCTATGTTTGATTGGTCACGCGAAATCGTTTCGTGCAGCCCCGAATACTATAAATGGACACAATGGATGTTTGCCAAGTTTTTTGAAAGTGATTTAGCCTATCGTGCAAATACCAAAGTTAACTGGTGTCCCAAAGACAAAACTGTTTTAGCTAATGAGCAGGTTGTTGATGGTAAATGCGATAGGTGTGGTAGTGTGGTTGAGCAAAAAAACCAAGACCAATGGATGTTACGTATTACAAAATATGCCGACAGGTTAATTGACGACCTTGATAATTTAAACTGGCCTGATTCGATCAAAGAATCACAAAAAAACTGGATTGGCCGTAGCGAAGGTAGCGAAATAGATTTTAAAATAAAGGGGACCGAGCATGCTATAAAAATTTTCACCACGCGTGCCGACACATTGTTTGGTGTTACTTATGCTGTATTGGCGCCTGAACATCCATTGGTTCAAGATTTTATTTTAAGTTTTGATTCTGGTGTTACAAACAAAGCCGATATAGAAAAATACGTAACCGAAACCAAAAACAAATCTGATCTAGACCGCCAACAAGCCAAAGACAAAACTGGTGTAGAAATAAAAGGTTTAATGGCTATAAACCCAGCTAATAATGAAGAGGTGTCAGTTTGGATTGCTGACTATGTTTTAGCAGGCTATGGTACTGGTGCAGTTATGGCCGTACCCGCGCATGACGAACGTGATTTTGAATTTGCTAATAAGTATAGTTTGCCAAAAGTGTGTGTTATTGCTCCATCAGATTTACCTGTAATGGAAACTAATAAATTGGAAGACTTGGTAAATAAAATTCGTTCAGGAGAAGTTTGTTACGATAAAAAGGGTCTATTGATTAATTCTGAAAAATTTAATGGTTTAAGCCCTGATGAGGCTAAACAAAAAATCACTGAAAAAGTTTTAGGTAAAGTTGTTAAACAATATCGTTTACGTGATTGGGGTATTTCGCGCCAGCGTTATTGGGGTGTGCCAATACCAATTGTTTATGACCCACAAGGTGTAGCACATGTAATACCAAAGGAACATTTGCCATGGTTATTGCCAACCGATGTTGATCATACACCCGATGGCACCGCGCCATTGGCACGAAGTAAAGAGTTATTTGAACGAACTGAACGCATTTTTGGTGCGGGTTGGACACCCGAGGTAGAAACGATGGATACGTTCGTTGATTCGTCATGGTATTTCTATCGTTACCTTGACCCTAAAAATGAAAACGAATTTTGTAGCAAGGAAAAAATGGAACAATGGTTGCCAATTAATTTGTATATGGGTGGCCCAGAACACACAAATATGCATGTACTATATTCACGCTTTTGGACAAAGGCACTGCACGACTTAGGTTTGGTTAATAATAGCGAAGAGTTTACTATTCGCAAAAATAGGGGCTTAATTTTAGGTCCTGATGGCGATAAAATGAGCAAATCAAAAGGTAATGTTATCGACCCCGATGAAATTGTCGAACGTCTAGGTGCCGACACTGTGCGCATGTATTTAGCATTCATGGGGCCATATGGTGTAACTGTAAACTACCCATGGGATCCAAATGGTGTTGTTGGTGTTCGCCGATTTTTAGAGCGTACTTGGAGGTTTGTAACAAATAATGCTGCCAAAAACGAAGCCTTCCTCGGGTCCTCGGGTCGCCCTGCTGGGCTCAACCAGACCAGCTCGTCAGGCTTGTTTTCGCCAGCGTTATTGCATAAATCTATTAAAAAAATTACCGAAGACATTGATGCACAAAAATACAACACTGCAATTTCACAAATGATGATTTGTTTAAATGAGTTTGAAAAATCTGACGGTGTTTCGGTTGGTGATATAAAAATATTCTTGCAATTACTGGCACCTTTTGCGCCGCATATGACCGAGGAGTTGTGGCACATGTTGGGCGAGACTGAGAGTGTTCACACCAGTGAATGGCCTAAATATGACGAATCAAAAATAATTGATACTGAATTTACAATTGCTGTGCAAGTTAATGGCAAAGTGCGTGATGAAATAGTTATTGGCGCCGATGTTGATGACGAAGAGGTTAAACAAATGGCGTTAAATAGCGAAAAGGTACAAAAATGGATTGGCACTTCAAATAATTCGGGGGAAGTGAAGAAGGTAATTTATATTAAAAACAAATTAGTCAGTATTGTCTTATAAGATTCTGCCTTAATAATTAAAAATGTTTAAAAAACTTTACCATTCAACAACTAATAGCGTACAAGGGGCGGCCATATTGTTGGCATTGTCGGCTATTATGACGCAGTTGTTTGGTTTGGTGCGTGACAGGTTGCTGGCAAGCCTTGTGGGCCCAGGGCCAATACTTGATGTTTATTATAGCGCCTTTCGCATACCTGATATTTTGTTTGTTACGGTTGCAACGCTATTTTCTGCATCGATATTGGTACCTTTTTTAGCTAACTATTTAAACAAAGATGACACAGAGGGTAGTCGTCGTTTTATGCGCGATTCAGCTATAACATTTTCAGTTTTAATTTTAGTTGCCTGTACTGTTGCGTACATATTGTTCCCTTACTTGTCACGTGGTCTAGTGGCTGGTTTTGACGAATCGACCCGCGCTTTGTATATAAAAATTGGCCGTATGTTGTTATTGTCACAATCAATTATACTGGGCCTGTCTAATTTAATGGCTACAATTACGCAATACTATAAACATTTTATTATATGGTCATTTGCACCACTGTTTTATAATGTCGGTATTATTATCGGTGTTTTGTTTTACCCACAAATGGGTTTAACTGCCGTGGTTTTAGGTGTTTTGTTTGGCGCCCTAATGCACCTAGGTATTCAGTTGCCAATTATTTATAGGCGGGGGTATTTAAAGTTTTTTAATAAAAAATCACATTTGGGTAAATATCATTTTGGCGAAATGTTAAATGTTTTTAAAACGGCCCTGCCACGTACAATATCATTGTCATTAAACAATTTGGTAATGCTGGTTTTAATTGCTACAGCCACAACTATGAGTGTGGGTAGTGTGTCGTTGTTTACATTTGCTTATACTATACAGGCAGTACCGTTAACAT